>JBGPEV010000044.1:0-10444 GCA_041482995.1 bacterium
GGCCGAGGCGCTCGGCTGCTACGGCGAGTACGTGGAGAAGCCCGGGGAGATCCGTCCCGCGCTGGATCGCGCGCAGAAGCAAGTCGACCAGGGCCGGGTGGCGCTGGTCAACGTGAAGACCGACTATCGCGCCCGCGCGGGCACGGTGACGTTCGCGACGTATTCCACCTGACCCGCACCGCATCCGGCCACTCTGCGCGGCCCCTTTCTCCAGGCTCAGAACGACCGGGGCCTGGAGCAGGGAACCGCACGCCTCTCGGGAAAGCGTTTTTCTCCACGGCCGCACGCTGCGACGCGCGGGTGTCGACCCAGAGCGTCGCCAGCTTGATCGCATCGGGCGCGGTGGGTTTGGAGCGGGTGAGGCAAGACGGGATGCAGGTTAGAAGCAGGCCCGGAAAATTCGGCACTCCCTGCGACTTTGCAGGTGCCCTGCCGGCCACCCTGGCGTGCCTTGGCAAGCCGGCGCGCCGCTGTTATACCCCAAGCACGTCCGCAACTTCGTCATCCTGGTGAGCTCTTGCCGCCGTTGCCCGCCTGATGGGTGTTCTCCGGCTGTCCCAGATCGTGCCGCTGCTGGCGCTGCTGCTCGCCCTGCAGGCTGGCCCCGCGTGGGCCGAAACGCCTGCTGAGGCGTTCCGCCAGGGCTATGCCCTGCAGGAGCAGCGGCGCACGCTGGAGGCGATCGCGGCCTTCAACCGCGCGCTGCAGCTGGACCCCGGCCACGGCCCCTCCCACTACGAGATCGGCTGGAGCTACTGGCTGCTGGGGGAGTGGCCTCAGGTCGTGCAGCACTGGGAGGCGGCGGAGAAGCTGAAGGCGGGGCCGCCGGAGTTTCCCGGCTACCTGCGCGAAGCCCGCGCCCGGCTCGCGGGCAAGGGTCCGCCGGTGGAGCGCGTGCCGTTGCACACCCGGGCCACGGGCGCGGAGCCCGGCGGCGGGACGCTGACGCTGGAATTGGTGCAGCGCTTTCAGCACTACAATCCGGCGCCGGAGGACCCGGCGGACATCTACGACGAGAACGTGTTTTCCCCCAAGTCCGTGATCTTCTCCGCCGATGGCGCCAAGGCCTATGTGAATGCGCTTGAGGGTGACGCGACCCTCGTCTACGACACGCGCGCGCTGAAGAAGCGCAAGGTGATCGTCCACCGCTTCGGCCCGGAACAGGCGGGGCTCTTCGACCCACAGGAGACCGCCGCCTACGGGGCGGCGTTCCGGGCGGGCCGCGCGCCGCCGCACCCGAACCAGTTCACCGGGAAGCCGGTGGAAGGGGAACTCACCCATCTCGGGCGCTACCTGTGGGTGAGCTATTACCGGCGCGACTATGACCGCAACGGCGTGCTGCCCTCCGCCGTGGGCGTCGTCGATACGCGGACGGACGAGCTGGTGCGCGTGATGCACACGGGGCCGATCCCCAAGTTCCTCGCGGCCTCGCCCGACGGCCGTTGGCTGGCCACGATCCATTGGGGCGACAACAGCGTCGGCCTGATCGACATCGGCGCCGCGGATGCGCGGGAGTTCCGCCATGCGGGCGAGATCGTGGTGGAGCAGCGCCTGCCGTTGCACCTGGACCGCACCGTGGACCGCGACCGCTATTGCGGCTATTGCCTGCGCGGGGCGGTGTTCACGGCGGACAGCCGCCACCTGCTGGTCGGGCGGATGGGCGGAGGCGGCATCGCCGTGCTGGACGTGGGGCGCCGCGCCTATGTGGGCACCGTGCGCGGCATGCGGCCCACGCCGCGCCACCTTCTGCTCTCGCCGGACGGCGGGCGGCTCTACCTCAGCTCCAACGTGAGCGGCTACGTGTCCGTGTACCGCACGGCCGACCTGGTGGAGGCCGCGCTGGCTCACACGCCCACCCTGGCGCCGCTGCGCGAAGCGCGGACGGGCTCCGGCACCCGCACCATCGCCCAATCCCCCGACGGCACGGCGATCTATGCCGCGGTGAACCGCGAGAGCAAGCTCGTGGTCCTGCGGGCGGATACGCTGCAACCGCTCCTGGAAATTGCCGCCGACTCCTACCCCGTGGGCCTGGCCGTCTCGCCCGGCGGCGATCAGGTCTGGATCACCTCCCAGGGCGTGCTGCTGCACGGGGGAAATTCGGTCTCGGTCTACCGCATCGGGCACGCGCCCTAGGGCGGATATTTCATGAGTGTGTTGCAAGGGCAGTTGTCTTCTCCCCCTGCTCCCTTTGCGGAGAAGGGGGCCGGGGGGATGAGGTGCAGTTCGCGGAACTGCACCTCACTCCGGCTATTTGTTGGCGCCTGCGGCGCATTTTTTTGACTGGCCCTCTCCGCAAAAGGAGAAGGCAACAGCGAACAGCAACCACCCCGATCATCGCTCTAACGCGGAACTGCATTTCGTCGGTCCGGGTCGATCGCCTCTGTTGTGCCTTGGAATGGCCTCCAACATTCGTTTCAGCCCCACGCGCCCACGACCTTCATGAAATATCCGGGCTGGGGCGCGTCGCCCGGGCTTAAAAGAAAACCCATGGCGCGGCCACGCGAGATGGGCTGCACGGAGACTGCAACTCACCGTCAGGGAGAGCGCGACGCCGAGACCTAGCGCCAGACCGGTTTGCCACCGGCCCGCACGTTCTTCGCCCACGACTCGCGCACGACCTTCGTCACGTTGGCGGGGATCGGCACGTAGTCCAGCTTCTTGGCCGTGGCGGCGCCGTTCTGGTAGCACCAGTCGAAGAACTTCAGCACTTCCAGCGCCGTGTCCGCACTGGCCTGCTGCTTGTGGAACAGGATGAAGGTGGCACCGCTGATGGGCCAAGTGTCCTCGCCCGGCTGATCTGTCAACATCAGGTAGAAGCCGGGGGCTTTGCTCCAATCGGCGTGGTCGGCGGCGGCCGCGAAGGATTCCAGGCTGGGGGAAACCCACTTGCCTGATTTGTTCTCCATCTGTACCCAACTCATCTTGTTTTGCAGCGCATACGCCAATTCGACGTATCCGATGGAGGCGTCGATCTGCTGAACGTAGGCCGCCACGCCCTCGTTGCCCTTGCCGCCCAGTCCCGCCGGCCACTTCACGGAAGTGGAACTGCCCACGTCCTTCTTCCATTGCGCGGAAACTTTCGCGAGGTAGTCGGTAAAAATGGCGGTCGTGCCCGAACCATCCGAGCGGCGCACCACGGAGATCAGCCGGTCGGGGAGGCTCACGCCCGGGTTGACCTGCTTGAGCGCGGGGTCGCTCCACTTGACGATCTTTCCCAGGTAGATGTCGGCCAGCAGCGCGGCGGTCAACTTGATGTCGCCGGCTTTCACACCGCTGATGTGCACCACCGGCACGACGCCGCCGACCACCATGGGCCATTGGATGAGACCGATCTGCTCCAGCTTGTCGGGCGTCAGGGGCAGATCGGAGGCGCCGAAATCCACGGTCTTGGCGGTGATCTGGGCGATGCCGCCCCCGGAGCCGATGGACTGGTAGTTCAACTTGACACCCGACACCTTGTTGTAGGCGTACGCCCACTGCGCATAGATCGGGTAGGGGAAAGTCGCCCCCGCCCCGGAGATGTCAACGGCTTGGACGCCCGCGGCGCCCCATACCATTCCGGCCACCGCCAGACACCCCGCCAGGGACCGCCCTGCGTGCGTGCTGAGCTTCATCGTTCAACCCCGATTCATCGTTAGATTGCAATTTGGATAGCACCGGGCGGCGCAACCTTTCAAATGCGCACTCGACCCCGGTTGCCAACGGTCCTCAGGCTATCCACCGACTGTTCGGGAATTCTTCGCGGAATGTGAGGGTTTGGTTAGTTCCTGGCCCGCGTGGCGGGCCGGATTGGGCTCTCGCGGGCTATCCGAATCTTCCGGTAATGTAGTCCTCGGTCTGCTTCTTGGCGGGGTTGGTGAACAATTGCTGGGTCGCCCCGAACTCGACGATGCTCCCCGCATAGAAGAACGCCGTATAGTCCGAGATCCGGGCGGCCTGCTGCATGTTGTGGGTGACGATCACGATCGTATAACTGGACTTCAGGTTCTGGATCGTGTCCTCGATCTTGGACGTGGCCACCGGATCGATGGCGCTGGTGGGTTCGTCCATGAGCAGCACTTCGGGCTCCGTCGCGATGGTACGCGCGATGCACAGCCGTTGCTGCTGGCCGCCCGAGAGCGCGCTGCCCGGTTTCTCCAGTTTGTCCTTCACCTCGTCCCACAGCGCGGCGTCCCGCAGGGCTTTTTCCACCCGCACGGCGATCTCCGCGGGCGGCAACTTGTAGTGGATGCGCAGGCCATAGGCCACGTTCTCGAACACGCTGCGGGGAAACACCGTGGGGCGCTGGAAGATCATACCGACCCGCCGGCGCAACTCGATCACGTCCGTGGCCGGGGACAGCACGTCGATGCCGTCCAACAGGACTTCGCCTTGCGCCCGTTGATCCGGGTACAGCTCGAAGATGCGGTTGTAGACGCGCAGGTGCGTGGACTTCCCGCAGCCGGAAGGGCCGATGATGGCCGTCACGCTGTGGAGCGCGATCTCCAGCGTGTTCTCGAAGAGCGCCTGGTGCGCGCCATAGAAAAAGCTCAGGCTGCGCACGGCGATTTTCCCGGCGGTGCGCCCGTCTCCGGCTTCCAGGGGGCGCGCCTCCTGGAAGATCGCGGCGGGGTAGGGGGAGCGGGGTTTGATCGGGTCGGTCATGGGGTGCGCCTGTGCAGGATCACCCGGGCGGCAATGGTGACGGCCAGCACCACCGCGGTAATGAACAGCGACGCTCCCCACGCCAGTTGCTGCCAGTCCTTGTAGGGCGACATGGCGAAGGCAAAGATGGTCACCGTCAGGTTGGCCATGGGCTTGAAGATCGACTCGGGCCAGTAGGGGCTGTTCAGCGCCGTGAACAGCAGGGGCGCCGTCTCACCGCTGACGCGGGCCAGCGCGAGCAGGACGCCGGTCACGATACCCGCGCGGGCGACCGGGAACAGCACGCCGAAGGTAACCCGCCAGCGCGGCGCGCCCAGGGCCAGGGCCGATTCCCGCAGCGTCGGCGGCACCAAATTCAGCATGTCCTCGGTGGTGCGGGCGACGATGGGGACGATCAGCAGCGCCAGCGCCACGCCGCCGGCCAACCCCGAGAAATGGCCCGCCGGCACGACGATGATTGTGAAGACGAACAGCCCCATGATGATCGACGGGATGCCCATCATGAGGTTGACGGTGAACCGCACCATCCCGCCAAACCGCGAGTGGCGGCCGAACTCGTTGAGAAAGACGCCGGCCATCATCCCGGTCGGGACCCCGAAGAGCATCCCGAGGGCGGTCACATACAGCGTCCCGAGCATGGCGTTTCCCAGCCCCCCTTCCGCCACGCCGGGCGGCGGAGGCAGTTCCAGGAAGAAGGACGGTTGCAAGGCCCCCACGCCGCGCACGACGACGGTGATCAGGATCCAGGCGAGAAAGCAGATGCCGAGCACGGCCGCGCAGAAAGACAAGCCCCGCGCGACCGTGTTCACCGTGCGCCGCCAAATGCGGTTGCGCGGCACCAGGGGCGCCGGAGCGGCCCGGGGAGCCAGACTGGACCCGGCGTTGTTCATCGTCCGCTCCCGGAGTATCTGGCCAGCCGCCGCAGCCAGAGCTGGGCCAGCACCTGAATCACGAAGGTGATCACGAACAGCACCAACCCCAATTCCGCCAGGGCGCTCAGGTAGAGGGGGGTGGTCGCCTCGGTGAATTCATTGGCGAGCGTCGACGGGATGGTGGTCCCGGGCATGAACAGCGATGGCGAAATGTCGTGGTTGTTGCCGATCACGAACGTCACCGCCATGGTCTCCCCGATGGCCCGGGCCAGCCCGAGAAAGACCGCGCCCATGATGCCCTGGGCGGCGAAGGGCACCGTCACTTTGCGGGCGACTTCCCATTCCGTGCAGCCCAAGCCGAATGCGGCCTCTTTCAACATGGGCGGCACCAGCATCAGCACGTCGCGCACCACCGCGCTGATGAAGGGCAGCACCATCAGCGCCAGGATGATCCCCGCGGTCAGCATGCCGATGCCGATGGGCGGTCCCTGAAAGAGCGGGAACGTCCCGAAGACCTGCTGGACGGGCGGCTGGACGTATTGGGCCAGAAAGGGCGCGAAGATGAACAGCCCCCACATCCCGAAAATGATGCTGGGAACGGCCGCGAGCAACTCGATCGCCGTACCGACCACGTTGCGCAGGGTCGGCCCTGCTAAGTCGGCAAGAAAGCCCCCGATCGCCAGACTGACCGGAACCGCCAGCACCATGGCGATCAGGGTGGAGACCAAGGTTCCGTAGACCGTCGTGGCCGATCCGAATTGTCCGGTGACCGGATTCCACTCCGTGGAGAATAGAAACGAGAGTCCAAACGTTCGCAGGGAAAGCCAGGAACTGGAGATGAGTTGGATGAATATCCCGATCAGCGCGGCGACGACGATGGCCGCGAAGGCCAACGCCAGCGACCGGAAGATGATGTCGCCGAAGCGCCGGGTGGGAGGATTTCGGGCAAATTCGGACATGGCGACCCGTCGCGGGTGCTGGTGTCTCTGGATCGAATCGGGCGCCGCCGGGCCGGACCGAAAACGCTTTGTGCGCCGCCGGTCCACCCTAGGGGGTGTATATTAGGAACGTGTTAGCGCTGGATTAGGGTCGTGCAAACCCGCCCCCGGCGCCCTGGCAAACCCGCTAACGATATGCGTAAATGTGCGGGAACCCAGCCGGGGGAGCGGAGCCCGCCGGGCGCCGCCACACGAGAGGAACGGCATGAAGCACCATCTGCACCGGGAAATCGACAAGCTGAAGACCATGTTGCTCTCGCTGGGGACCGACGTGGAGGAGAGCGTCTACAAGTCCGTCCAGGCGCTGGACAAGCGGGACCGGGCCATGGCCGAACAGGTGATTTCCGGCGATGCCCCGATTGACCGGTTCGAGGTCTACCTGGAAGAGGAGTGCCTGAAGATTCTAGCGCTCTACCAGCCGGTGGCGATCGATCTGCGCTTTGTGATCGCGGTGCTGAAGATCAACAACGATCTGGAGCGGATTGGCGACTTAGCCGTGAACATCGCCGAGCGGGCGCTGCAACTGACGCAAGATGAACCGATCGACGTGCCCTTCGATTTCGTGGGCATGGCGGAGAAGGTGCGGGCCATGCTGAAGAAGTCCCTGGACGCCCTGGTGAACCTGGACCCCGGCCAGGCGCGGGACGTCTGCGCCGCCGACGATGAGATCGACGGGATTCACAAGAACATGTACCCGAAGGTGCAGGATGCGATCACCAAGGATCCCAAGCACATGGCCGCGCTGCTGCAATATCTGGGGGTATCGCGGTATCTGGAGCGGATCGCCGATCACGCGACGAACATCGCGGAGGACGTGATCTACATGGCCGACGGCGACATCGTGCGCCACCGCGCGAAGTTCATGGAGCCGCGCGCCTCCCGCCCCGCCTAGGCCGCTCTGTATCCCCACCCCGGCCCTCCGCACCTTGTGGGGAGGGACCGCGCGCAGCGCGAGGGAGAGGATGCGAATGCGCCGGGGCGCTGCCGGGTTTCTTCAAGCGGCCCACTATCGTCCTGTAACTGAAGTTCATGTATTAGGTTCCGCCGCGCGATCGGCGCGGGTGCGCTGGGCGAAGCGGGCCATACCGTCGAGGATTTGGTCTGCGGTTTTTCGCCCACACGAAGGGCCTGGGGTGCTCGTTGTGGGCTGCGATGAAGTCGCGGATCCCCTGCTCCCGTTCGCGGACCGAACGGCGCGCACCGCGTTTGATCTTTCGATCCGTCAGGAGCGTGAACCAGCGCTCGACTTGGTCGATCCAGGAACCGTAGGTCGGCGTGAAGTGCACATGGAAGCGGCGCCTCTTGGCGAGCCAGTTCCGTACGAGCGGGGATTTGTGCGTCCCGCAGTTGCCCATGATCAGATGGATATCCAAGCCCCCCGGGACCGCAGCCTCGATGGTCTCGAGGCCACGCCGCGCGGTGCCGCTTCGGACGGCATCGCTGGACCGCTAACCGGCTCGCGCCGGGAGGGGTTGACGGCAGATGGGAAGGATCGCGGCGGTCTGGGCGCCGTTCACCCGCCGGAGGGCATACCGGTGTCCGGCTCCTCCGGATCGCTGTGGCGTTGGCGAATCTCGAGCACCTCGTCCATGGATTCCCAGAACAGCCCCAACAAGCTGGGGTCGAAGTGCTTGCCCATGCCGTCGTTCATGATGGACTGGGACTTTTCGACGCTGAAGGCGGGCTTGTAGACACGCTTGGAGGTGAGGGCGTCAAACACGTCGGCGATGGCGACGACCCGGCCCTCGAACGGAATCGCGCCTCCGGTCAAGCCGCGAGGGTAGCCGCTGCCGTCGAACTTCTCATGGTGGGTCCACGCGATGATGGCGGCGGTATCCAGCAGTTCCGAGTGGCTGCCCTTGAGAATGGTGTAGCCCATCTCGGCGTGTTGCTTCATCACCTCGAACTCCTCCGGGGTGTGCTTGCCGTTCTTGTAGAGAATCTGGTCGGGGATACCGATCTTGCCGATGTCGTGCATGGGGCTGGCGATGCGGATCAGTTCGCAGTGATCGTGGTCCAGCCCGGTCTTGCGGGCCAGGATCGCGGAGTAGTGGCTCATGCGCTGCAAGTGCCGCCCGGTCTCGTTGTCCCGGAACTCCGCTGCGCGGGCCAGCCGGTAGATCGTCTCCTCCTGGGAGCGGCGGATGCGCATTTCCGTGCGCTCCAGCCGGGAGATGGTGTCGAGCAACTCCTTGGTCTGCTTCAACACCTCTTGCTGCATGCGCAAGTTGAACGCCCGGTTCTCGCTCTCCAGGTGCCGTTGGTTGAGCGCCGTCCGCAGCGAGAAAGCGAGTTCGAACTCGCTGATCGGCTTGGGCACGAAGCCCAGCGCGCCCAACTTGTAGGCCAGCTCCACCTGGCGGGGGTCCGCGCGGTCGGTCAGCGCCAGGAGTCCCGCGCCGGCGGCGGTCAGCGAGCGGATAAATTCCACCTGGGCTCCGTCGGAATTCCCGCCGATGGAAGCGATGAGGAAATCGTAATGCTGCAAGGCGGTGAGCGTGCGCGCCTGCTCGATCGTGGAGGCGCCGTCGCAGCGATGGCCGTCCGCCGCGATTCTCTCGAGCAAGAGGGAGCGCGTTGCGTCGTCGCGCTCCACTACGAGCACAGCGTTGCTGTTGCGCACAGTCGGGCCCTTGCTGGCCACGCGGTCCGGCACCTGGCCGATCTGCTGGGAGTCCATCCTCACCTGTGTTCTGGCGCGGAACTTGTTCGGCTATGCCCATTGTAACGGCTTTGGAGGCGAGTTGGGCACATGGGCGCTGGGGACGTAGACTTGCTCGTCTTACCGGCTTGGCGCTCAATTGTCGAATCGCCTGCGGGGGCACGCAGGCGGGACGCCTGGACTGGCACAGCAGGGGTGTCGTTGCGGGGAGGGGTGGCGCCGGAGGCGCCGTCCCGCCTTTTCCTGGCCGTCCGTGAAAGCAGGTTTCTGAGATCGCTGTGCAAGCGCTTTGACGGGGGCGTGCGCCGCGGATGGGCTGCTTGAGTACTGCAGGGCGAAGCCCGGATGCCTCAGAATCCCGCTCCGACCGCCCATTGAGCGCAACCGACCGCCTTCCGGCGAGATGCCAGGGATGACGGCCCGGCGCCAAGTGCATTGTGCCTCCGCCGCTCACCCAATAAGACGCGGAAGCCCGCGTGAAGTCGAACTGCGAGGTGACGGATGGGTGCTTCAGCAAGACCCTACCGTGGCTGCCCGGCCCCGGGCAGCGGACCACGGGACCCACGCCAGTTCGCCGCACCGCTTGACCGGGCCCGCCCGGCGGATTAGGTACGTCGGGACGCTTGGCACCGGATGGCGGCCGGACTCGGAGTCGCCTGCGCCGCAGCTTGGCGCGCTGCCACCCAAATCCGTTGGTGATGGAGGGGAACCCGTGAAGATTGCTTATTTGGCCAAGGCACGGCCCGACCTGCAGGCCCGCATTCCGAAGGACGTGCAGAGCGTGTTCCTGGAGGCCGGTCCGGGCGGTGTCTATAGCGAGTCCGCCCTGAAGCAGGTGGCCGACGTGGACGCGCTGGTGGTGAGCATGGAGCCGGTGAACGAGCAGATCCTGGCCGCCTGCAAGAAGCTGAAGATCGTGCAGCGCCTGGGGGTGGGCTACGAGACACTCGACCTGGAGGCGGCGGCCAAGCGGCGCATCCCCTGCTGCAACATCGAGGGCGTGAACAAGGAGGCGGTGGCGGAGCACGGACTGGCCCTGATGCTGGCCCTTACCAAGCGCCTGCTGGACATCAACCGCCTGACCCACGAGGGCAAGTGGAATGACGCGCGCATCGTCACCAAGTACGTGTTCGAGCTGAAGGGCAAGACCCTGGGCATCATCGGCCTGGGCAATACGGGCTCCACCCTGGCCAAGCGGGCCAAGGCGCTGGAGATGCGCATCGTCTACAACGACATCCGGCCCATCGACCCAAGGGTGATCGAGGAAA
>JBGPEV010000045.1:0-10224 GCA_041482995.1 bacterium
GGTAGCTGCCTGCGGGCAGGGCCACCAGCAGGCGCTCGTCCTCGTCGAACTCGTCGCGGATTTCCCCCAGCACCTCCTCGATCACGTCCTCCAGGGTGACGATGCCGTCCGTCCCGCCGAACTCGTTCACCACGATCGCCAAGTGCACCCGCTCCTGCTGGAATTGCTTGAGCAACTCGCTGATCTTCTTCGATTCCGGGACGAACACCGGCGGGCGCATGCGCTGGCGCACGTAGTTGGCCCGTTCTTCGGGACCGATCGCGCGGATCAGGTCCTTCGCGTAGAAGATGCCCACCACTTTGTCGATGGAATCCTCGTAGACGGGAATGCGGCTGAACTCGGTCTCGACGCACGTGCGGATCACGTCCTCGAGGGGCGTATCGACGGAAATGGCGGTCACGTCGGTGCGGGGCACCATGATCTCCTTGGCCGTCGTGTCCGTGAATTCGAAGATGGACGTGAGCATCTGCTGCTTCTCCGCGTCGATCTCCCCCTGCCGCCGGCTCAGGCTGATGATGTACTCGATGTCCTCTTCGGTGATGGGTTGATTGGGCCGCAATTGGCCGCCGAAAAGGGAAATGGAGAAGCGGATGACCCGCGTCAACGCCCAAGTGATGGGGTAGATGGAGAAGTGGATCACCGCGATCACGTTCATCGCGGGAATCGCCACCCGCTCGGAGTAGGCCCGTGCCAAGGTCTTGGGCGCGACCTCCCCGGCGACCAGCAGCACAACAGTCATCGCGCCGACAGCGAGCGACACGCCGGTGTCGGAGAAGTAGTGGGACGCCAGATCCGCCGCCAGCGCGCCCGCGACCACGCTGGCAAAGGTGTTGCCAATCAGGATGGTGGTGAGCACCCCGGCATGATTGCGGTGCCACAGCCGCAATGCACGGCCCCAGACTGGATTCGCCTCGATCAGTTGCTCCACCTTCGGGGCCGACAGCGACGTGATCGCCGTTTCCGATCCCGAGAACAAGGCAGACAACACCGTGCAAATCACAAGCCCGGCAAATTCAGGGGCGATCGACACTGGTTCTGAACTCCCTTCCCTTTGGTGGTTTGGTGCCTGCCCGCCGTCGCAGGGTGCGCCCGCGGGTGCTACTTGCCGCCGCGCTTGGCCCGTTCCCGGCTGCGCTGCATCACGGTCGAGCGGCGCCGGGCGACATCGCCCACGTGTCCGCCCGCCGTCCAGGCGCGGAACTCCTGCTGCTCCAGCGCCAGTCCCCCCGCCAGGGACAGTCCGGCGCCGTCCTTGATCAAGCGTTTCAGGCGCCGGACGATCTCCGGGTCCGCCTCGGCGATGCGTTGCGCCAGCCGTTGCGCCTCGGGCAGCAGGCGTTCCGGTTCGACCAGATGGCTGACCAGCCCCCAGCGCGCCGCATCCTCGCCGGTGATGAACTCGCCGGCCAAGCTGACCGCCATGGCGCGGGGCAACCCAATGATCCGTGATAACTTTTGGGAGAGTCCGGCACCGGGCATCACCCCCAGGTGCCCATGGGTATCGCCGAACCGAGCTGCAGGCGTCGCTACCAGGATATCACAGGCCAGGGCAATCTCGAACCCGCCCGTGACTGCATAGCCGTTGATCGCCCCAATCACCGGTTGTGGAACGCTATCAAGGGCCTGGAAGGCGCTTAACGTCGACCCACCCCGCAGCGTTGCTGGGGCTTCCGGCAAGCCTACGGCGCCCACCCGGCTAAAGCTGCGCTCAAAGTCGCTCAGGTCGAGCCCGGCACAGAAGGCCCGGCCGGCACCCGTGAGGATGATGGCCCGCAGCCCGGGATCCTGCGCCGCCGCGGTCAAGGCTTGCGCGAGGGCGGATTGTAGGGCGGGATTGAGGGCGTTGAGCTTGTCGGGCCGATTCAGCGTCAACTGTAGCACGCTGCCCTGCCGTTGGGAGAGCAAGACTTCCGGGGATACAGGAGGTTCCACGCGGGCGGTCCGTTACAGGGGCACTCAGCGAGAAGGCGAAAAACGCATAACAAAGCCAAAAGCAGCCACAGATTACACAGATTTCACAGATTTTCCTGTGAAGCAGTTTTCTTGGCACAAGGTTTGTGCTGCACTCGGGAGTGAATGAACTGACGTCTTTCCTTGGTCAAGAGTTGGCTTGCAGACCACACTCCGGTGAGTGAGAGTTGTTATTCGCCCTCCGGCGCCGGATCAGGTGCAATCGCGGCAAAACCGAAAGAAAGAATCCGCGCAATCTGTGAAATCCGTGGATGGCAGTTGTGTTGGACGCCCTAAGAGCGCCTAACAAACCTGCTGAACCACCCTTCGCTTCGCTCGAGGGCGGGCTCTGAGCACAACGAACACGACGTGGATTCGATAGATGCGGTTCGGCGCGAAACGGGGCCTCAAGCCTGCTTTTCGTTGTGTGCGTTGTGCTCGTCGTGGTTCAAGGCAGGTGGCAGTTGTGTTGGACGCCCTAAGTTCCGGGAGATCCTCAGTTGGTGATGACGCCTCCGCCGTCGATGATCAGGGTCTGCCCCGTCATGTACTTGCCCGCGGCCGAGGCAAGAAAAACCGCTGCCGGACCAATGTCATCCGGTTCGCCCATGCGGCGCAGGGGAAACCCTTCTGTCACTCGCCGCGCCCGTTCGGGATCCTCCCAGAGTGCCCGCGCGAAGTCGGTCTTGATCAACCCCGGCAGGATGGCGTTGACGCGGATATTGAGCGGACCCAGTTCCCCGGCCAAGCTCCGCGCGATCTGGTTCATGGCCGCCTTGGAGATCGCGTACAGACCGAGATTGTTGGAGGCCTTCAAGCTGCCCACGCTGGACACCAGAATGATGGCCCCGCCGCCGCGGGCCTTCATGTCCGGCACCACTTCCGCGCAGAACCACAGCGTGCCCTGGACGTTGGTGTCGATGGTCTTGTGATAGACGTCGTCCCCCGCGGCCAGCAGCGGCCCATAGTACGGATTGGTGGCGGCGTTACAGACCAGCACGTCGATCAGCCCGAATTGTTTGTGGGTTTCCGCCACCAGCGCCTTGATGTCCTCGCGCCGTCCCACATGGCAGGGGATGGGAATCGCCTTGCCGCCCGTTTTGCGGATCGCCTCGGCCACCTCGGCGCAGGCGCCCTCCTTGCGGCTGGAGATCACCACCTGCGCGCCGCGCTGGGCGAGTTGCTCGGCGATGGACCGGCCAATCCCTTTGGACGAGCCGGTCACAACGGCTGTCTTCCCAGTCAGATCAAATGGATCCATCAACGGAGGCTTCCTCGGCGGCGCGGCGCAATTGGATTCAGATGGGTGCCAAACGGTGCGCGGAGTATGCCAGGGGGGGCGGGGGGTGTCAAACGCCCCGCAGGCCTCTTGACAATCCCTGGGGCCCGCCTCCCGCGAGGGGCCTGCCCAGCGGCCCTCCTGCCAGGACTAGCCTCCGGTGTTGGGCTTGTCTGCGTGGCCGGATCGGAGTAAGAACGCGGCAGTTTGGGGGCCGAACGACAATTCGGCGCACGGAATGGAGTTCGTGCTCGCTGACTTCCACGTATTCTTCCCATGGCCTCGCTTCAGTCCGGATCGAGGGGCCGGGCGCGGGCGCGGATCAATATCAGGAGGGAATCCACATGCTTCGAAGGATTCGCAGGTGCGCGGCGCTGCTGGCGGTGGCCGTCGCATTCTGCTGCGCATTGGCCGGAGGCGAGAGTCAAGCCGCCTATCCGGAGCGCCCGGTTACCCTGGTCGTGCCCTGGGGCGCGGGGGGTGGTACCGATGCCACGGCGCGCATCATCGGCAGCCTGCTGGAGCGGGAACTGGGCCAACCGTTCAATGTGGTCAACCGCACGGGTGGCAGCGGCGTGGTGGGCCATTCCGCCATCGCCACCGCGGCGCCCGATGGATACACCATCGGGCTGATCACCGTGGAAATCGGCATGATGCACTGGCAGGGCCTGACCGAATTGGATTACCGCTCCTATACGCCGCTGGCGCTCGTGAATGAGGACCCCGCGGGATTCCAGGTGCGTTCGGACTCTCCCTACAAGTCCGTGAAGGAGGTGCTGGCGGCCGTGAAGGCCAACCCGGGCAAGATCAAAGCCTCCGGCACCGGCCAGGGCGGCATTTGGCACTTGGCCCTGGCCGGCATGCTGCAGTCCCTGGGGATGGACCCCGCGTCGGTGCCGTGGGTGCCCAGCCAGGGCGCGGCGCCGGCCATGCAGGACCTGGCCGCCGGCGGGATCGATGTGGTGTCCTGTTCGGTGCCGGAAGCGCGTTCCATGCTGGACGCCAACCGGGCCCGCAGTCTGGCCGTGATGTCCACCAAGCGCAACCCGATCTTCCCCAATGTCCCGACGCTCAAGGAGGCGACCGGCTCCGATTGGCAAATGGCCGCCTGGCGCGGCATGGCGGGCCCCAAGGGCATGCCCAAGGACGCGGTGGACCGCCTCGCGTCCGCGCTGAAGCGGGTCTACGACAGCAAGGAGTACCAGGAGTTCATGGCCGGCCGCGGCTTTGGGGTGATCTATGGCAATCCGCAGGAATTCGCCGCGTTCATGGCCAAGAGCGATGCGGATTTGGGCAAGGTGATGAAATCCGTCGGCATCGCCAAGTAAGCCGGCGGAGACCCCATGAAGGTCAATGACGCCGTGTTCGGCAGCGGGCTGCTGGTGTTCGCGGCGGCCATGATGCTCTACACGCGCACCTTTCCCGGGATGCCGGGGCAGGCCTATGGGCCCGCCCTGTTTCCGCGCCTGATCGGGATCGGAGTTTCCATCTGTGGCGTCCTGCTCGTGGTGCGCGGCTGGCGGGCTCGGACGACGGTGCCGTGGTTCGAGCTGGCCGACTGGGTGCGGTCGGTGCCCAAGGCCGGCGGTGTGGCGCTGACGCTGGCGGCCGTGCTGTTCTACATCCTGGCGGCGGACCTGCTCGGGTTTTTCCTGACGTCCTTGGCCATCCTGCTGGCCCTGTTCCTGCAGCGCGGCGTGCGGCTCTGGGTGGCCACGGTGATTGGTGTGCTGGCCGTGCTGGCCATTCAGCAGAGCTTCGTGGTGGTGCTGCGGGTACCCCTGCCGCGCGGGCTGCTGGGCCCGTGGCTCTCCCTGCTGGGGTGGTGACCCATGGCAGCCGATCTCGCGGCAGCGTTCGCCCTGGTCTTCGCGCCCAACGTGCTGCTGGTGATCCTGACCTCGGCCCTATTCGGGATCTTTGTCGGCGCCATTCCCGGTCTAACGGCCACCATGGCCACGGCCATGCTGGTGCCCATTACGTTTTTCATGGAACCCGTGCCGGCGGTCGCCTCGATCGTCACGGCGACCGCCATGGCGATTTTCGCGGGGGACATCCCCGCCGCGCTGCTGCGCCTGCCGGGGACCCCGGCCTCCGCCGCGTACACGGATGAATCCTATGCCATGACCAAGAAGGGCCAGGCGGAATTGAACCTGGGCGTGAACCTGGTCTTCTCCGTTCTCGGGGGCATTTTCGGCACGCTCGTGCTGATTCTGGCCGCGCCCGCCCTGGCCGAATTCGCCTTGAAGTTCAGCTCGTTCGAGTATTTCTGGCTGGCGTGCCTGGGCCTCACCTGCGCCGTGTTCATGTCCACGGAATCGGCGCTGAAGGGCTACGTCTCCCTGTTGATGGGGTTGTTCATCGCGTCCATCGGGATCGACGTGACCGCAGGGTACCCCCGCTTCACGTTCGGCAGCGTGGAATTGATGGGAGGCGTCAGTTTCATTCCCGCCATGATCGGTATGTTCGCGCTGCCGGAAGTGTTGCGCGGCTTTACCCAGGAAGACTACCAGGTGCCGCTGGTCAAGCTGGGCAATCTGTTCACGGGGGTGTGGACGGTTTTCAAGCGCTACTGGTTCAACTTCATGCGGGGCAACGTCATCGGCGTGGCCATCGGCGCCCTGCCCGGAGCGGGGGCGGACATCGCGGCCTGGGTCTCCTACGCGGTGTCCAAGAAGTTCTCCAAGACCCCCGAGCAGTTCGGTACCGGCTATATCGAGGGCGTGGTCGACGCGACATCGGCCAACAACGCGGCCCTGGGCGGCGCGTGGGTGCCCGCCTTGGTGTTCGGCATCCCGGGAGACTCGATCACGGCCATCGCCATCGGCGTGCTCTACATGAAGGGACTCAATCCCGGGCCGACCATCTTCATCGACAAGGCGCCCGCCGTCTACGCGGTCTTCATCACCTTCATCCTGGCGAATCTCTTGATGCTTCCGCTCGGCTACGCGGCGATCAAGCTCTCCCAGCCCATCCTCAAGGTGCCGCGGCGCGTCCTGATGCCCCTGATCCTGCTGTTTTGCATCGTGGGCTCGTTCGCCATCAACAACACCGGCTTTGGGGTCGCGGTGATGTTGATCCTCGGGGTGATCTCCTTTGTGATGGAGGAAAACGGGTTCCCCATCGCTCCCGCCATCCTGGGCATTGTGTTGGGAGACATGCTGGAGAACAACTTCATGACGTCCATGATCAAGTCGGAGGGGCACTTGCTGGGGTTCTTCCAGCGGCCATTGGCGGCCACATTGGGCGTGCTGGCACTGGCCGTCTGGTTGTGGCCGCTCGGGCGGGGCGTGTGGAACCGCAGGCACGGTTGGACGGGGGCCTAGCGCGCGGCTCGGCTACGCCCCCCGCCGCCGTGCCGCCAGGGCCAAGCCCACGCCCGTGACCAGCACGCCCGCCATCACGCCGACGAGCACGGCGCCGTAGTTGCCGAAGCGGTCGAACATCCAGCCCGCCCACCAGGGTCCCAGGGCCGAGCCCAACCCGAAGCCCAAATCCAACAGACCGAAGATCGTCCCCAGGTTCTTGCCCGAAAACAGGTCGGACACCGCGGAGGCATAGACCGGCGACATGCCGTTGTAGCCGATGCCGAAGGTGACGAGGTACGTCAGCAGCAGCGCCATGCGCAGACCGGAGGACTGCGCGGAAAGCTGGGAGGCGAACAGGAGCAGCGCCAGGCCGGCGATGCTGATCCCGCAGATGATTACGACGCAGGTGGCGCGCCCGATGCGGTCCGAGAGCGGCCCCCAGAACAGCCCTCCGATGGAACGCATGATGCCCAGCATCCCGAACAGCAGGGACGCCAGCGGCAGGCTGAACCCCATGTCCACCAGCAGCCGGGTCTGGTGCACCACCATCGTCATGGTGCAGAGCCCGATCATGGTCACGGCCAGGGACAGCAGCCAGAATGCGGGCATGAGCAGGGCTGCGCGGATGGAGGTGTTGTGAACGGGGGCGGCGTGCGGGGTATCCGCCGTCTTGGGCAAGCCGTCCGGCAGGAGGCCCACGCGCTCGGCGGAGTGGCGGTGGAAGATCAGGTTGATGGGAATGAGCAGCACGATGGACGCGATGCCAAAGTACCAGAGGGTGTCGCGCCAGCCGATGCGCAGGATCAGCGCGGCGCTGCCGGCGGAGATGGCCAGGGAGCCCAGGCCCACGCCGGCCAGGGAGACGGCCGAGGCCAGTCCGCGCCGCCGCACGAACCAGCGCGGCACGATGGCCATGTGGGGAATGAACCCCAGGGCCGCGTAGCTGAGTCCCACCAGCACGCCATAGTACGCGACGAGCTGGCCCAGGGACGTGATGGTGGCGCAGAGCAGCAGCCCGGCCCCCATCAACACCGCGCCCACGGGAAAGAGCACCCGCGCGCCCAGCCGGTCGAACAAGTAACCGGTCAGGGCCGCCGTGCAGGCATAGACGATCATCGAGGCGGAGAAGATCCACGCCGTCTCCGCGCGCTGCCAGCCGGTCTCGTCGAGAATGGCGGAGTAGAACACTCCGAACGCGAAGCGGAAGCCCAACGACACGAACAGCGTGACGAACATCACGCCAACGATCACCCAGCCGTAGTAGATGCCCCGGCTGCGAAACCAGGCGACAGGCCACGATCCGTCCACGATGCTCCCGCGCTTCCCGAATCCTCCCTGTTCCCCCGTGGGTTCCGGCGCACACGATAGGCCGAAAGGCGGCGCAAAAGCAAAACCGGTGGGCTTTGGCCGGATTTCTGGTTATAAGATGGCCTGGTAAAAAAAGCGCGCCACCACGACGGCAGGCCGGCACCATGAACTACGGCTCCACCACAAAGGACACGAAGGACACCAAGAGTTGTTTACAAAAAACCCTTGTGCAGTTCTTCGTGTCCTTGGTTTCCGGAGCCTGCCCTCGAGCGCAGCGAAGGGTGGTGAAAAAGGGGGTTGCAGTTTTTCGTTGCGCCTTTGCGCCATTGCGCGAGCCCCGTCGTTGTGTTGGCGGTCCTTTGTGTTCGGAGCCTGCCCTCGAGCGCAGCGAAGGGGGGTGAAACCGCGAATCGTTGCGCCGCCGGGTCATTAGGGTTTGGCGGTTTAGCCGGAGTGAGACAGGCATTCCATCAAGGTGGGCATGAAGATACACGAGTACCAGGCCAAGCAGATGCTGGCCCGTTACAACGTGCCGGTTCCCAAGGGTAAGGTAGCCAGCACCGTGGAGGAAGCGCTGGCCGCCGCCCGGGAGGTGGGGGGCAGCGTGTGGGTGGTCAAGGCGCAGATTCACGCCGGGGGCCGCGGCAAGGGCGGCGGCGTCAAGGTGAGCAAGGGTCTGGGGGCCGTGGAGGAGAACGCCCGCAAGATTCTCGGCATGCAACTGGTCACGCACCAGACGGGGCCCAAGGGCCAGAAGGTGCGGCGCGTCTTGGTCGAAGAGGGCATGGACATCCGCAAGGAGCTTTACCTGTCCCTGGTCGTGGACCGCAACACGCAGTCGGTCACCGTGCTGGCGTCCACCGATGGTGGAATGGAAATCGAGGAAGTGGCGGCCCAAACCCCGGAGAAGATCCTGCGCGAAACCGTCGATTCGCGCGCCGGGCTGCTGCCCTTTCAGGCCCTGCGCCTGGCTTACGGCTTGAAGGCCGAGGCGACGGATCCCAAGCTGGTCCGGCCGCTGGCGGCGTTGATCGGCAACCTCTATCGCGTGTTCGTGGGCGAGGACTGCACGCTGTTGGAGGTGAATCCCCTGGTCTTGACCGGGGATGGGCGCGCCCTGGCGCTGGATGCCAAGGTGACCTGCGACGACAACGCGCTCTTCCGCCATGCCGAGACGGCGGCCCTGCGGGACCTGGACGAGGAAGATCCGCTCGAGATCGAAGCCAGCCGTGCCGACCTCAACTACATCAAGCTGGACGGCAGCATCGGCTGCATGGTGAATGGGGCCGGATTGGCCATGGCCACCATGGACATCATCAAGGCCGAAGGCGGCGAGCCGGCCAACTTCCTCGACGTGGGCGGCGGCGCCAGCACGGAGCGGGTGGAAAAAGCCTTCCGCATCATCACTAAGGACCCCAACGTCAAGTGCATCCTCATCAACATCTTCGGCGGCATCGTGCGCTGCGATGTGGTGGCCCAGGGCGTCGTGCAGGCCTTTCGCAGCGTGGGGCTGAAGATTCCCGTGGTCGTACGGCTGGAGGGCACCAACAAGGATACCGCCGTGCAGATCATCGCCAACAGCGCCATGGGCGCCCGGCTGCAAATGGCCGACGGCCTCAAAGACGCGGCGCGCAAGAGCGTGGCGGCGGCGCGAGGGTAGCAGGAACTGCCTGGAACCACCGATGAACACCGATACACACCGATAAAACACCAATTGAACACCAGATCGGTGTTCATCGGTGTTCATCGGTGGTTTCAAACACAAACGAGCGTGCTCATGTCCGTATTGGTCAACAAGAAGACGCGGGTGCTGGTGCAGGGAATTACCGGGGCGCAGGGGGCGCTCCATGCGCGGGCGTGCAAGGAGTACGGCACGCAGATCGTCGCGGGGGTGACGCCGGGCAAGGGCGGCACGACGTTGGAGGGCACGCCGGTCTTCAATCTGGTGTCCGATGCCGTGCGGGCCACGGGTGCGGACTGCTCGCTGATCTTCGTCCCGCCGCCCTTCGCGGCGGATGCCGTGATGGAAGCGGCGGACGCGGGCATCCCGCTCATCCTCTGCATCACCGAGGGCATCCCGGTGCTGGACATGGTGCGCGCCGTGCCCTACGTCAAGGCGCGGGGCGCGCGGCTGATCGGGCCCAATTGCCCCGGCATCATCACGCCGGGCCAGGCCAAGATCGGCATCATGCCCGGCTACATCCACAAGCCCGGGAACATCGGGCTCGTTTCCCGCTCGGGTACGCTCACCTACGAGGCGGTCTGGCAACTCACCCAGCGCGGGCTGGGACAGTCCACCTGCATCGGCATCGGCGGCGACCCGGTCAATGGCACGAACTTCATCGACTGCCTGCGGCTCTTCCAGGACGATCCGGGGAC
>JBGPEV010000046.1:0-10213 GCA_041482995.1 bacterium
ACTCCGCTCTGTTGGCTCAAATCGCTCGATCAGTCTGCGTGAAATATTCGCTGTTCTTTGGGTTCCTTTGTGTCCTTTGTGTTGAGGTAGTTCGCAGTTTTGTTATGCGCTCTAAGTGCGCCTCCATGGCGGATTTCACCGCAAAGGACCCACCGAGACGGGCCGAGAACCAAAGTTCACCGGTCAATTGCCGCTTTGCACTCGCCCTGGCTGGAGAACCGATGGGTTGCCGGAGGGGATGAACACGCGCAATTCCCTGCGCATGGCCTTCGCCTGCACGGTTACGAAGGTGCGGATCGATCCGGACACGGGCCGCTCGGTCGCCAAGGGCCAGGTGCGCGATGGGTTGCGCCCCGGACGTGTCCGCGGTGGCCGACGACCCCGCCGCCCGCCCAAGCTGCCCGGGAAGCGCACACGCGGGAGATTCTGGCAAGGAAGTAGCGGCGTCCCTCAGTGCTTCGTGGCGTGCCCCTGCCCCAGCCGCACCACGCTCTGGCGCAGGATGTCTTCCACCGCCGGAAACGCCGCCTGGGCGTCGGGCGGCACCGGCACCCAGTCCTGGGCCGCGGGGCGTCCGCGGTAGTAATCGAACGGCAGGGCTTCCGGCGGCGTGGGCTGCCCGACGACGATCCGGCCCACCATGCCCGCCGCTTCGTGGGGTAGGCAGAAGTAGTCGTACACGCCCTCAACGGAGAGCGTGACGTCGAAGTGCTCCCCGGGATTGACCAGGTAGCCCGAGTCCCAGGGTTGCGCCCCGCTGGGGATGCGCAAGCTGTGGCGGCCGTTGGCCGGGTGGTAGGCGCTGCTGGTGTGCACGTTGGCCTCCACCACCCAGCGCACCGTCGTGCCGGGCGCCACGTGCAGGCCGATGGGGTCAAACCCCACCCGCGTGCCCAGCGTGTCGCTCACCATGCGCACCTCCACGGTGCGTCCCGCGGCCCGCAGCAGCCGGCCGGCGAGCAGCAGCCCGCCGGCCAGCAACACCGTCCTGCGCCCGAAGCGCCCGGCGGCCAGTGTCCGCTTATGGGGCAAAGCGGCCTTGGGCCGCCCGATGCATGTGGCGGCCATGGGCTTACTTCAGCGCCGCGGCTTTTTCCGGGGAGACGTACCACACCACCACGTGGTAGTGGGGCGTCGCCACGCCCGGGTGCCCGGCGTTGAAGTACAGGTCCACGTGATCCACCTGCTGGTGGGCCGCGCCCAGGTTGGAGAACGACTTCTTGTTCTGCATGTCCTCCAGCGGAATCATGTACACGGAACTGACCAGTTGTCCGGCCTTGTCATAGGCCAGGAAGGGCCCTGCGGGCAGGGTGGCCGGGTCCACATAGAGCGTGCCGATGCCCGGGATGAAGTCCGGCAGCGGCACCAGCTTGCTCACCGCCTGGAACTTCCCGCCGGGGGGCGCCATCATCTCCGCCTGGGCCGAGCAACCTGGGCCCGCCAGGGCCACCGCGAGCATTGTGACCAGTCCTGACAGCAGGATTTTCGGGTTCATGTTAGCCTTTTGTTCTCAGGTTCAATTGCATGCCGTTCCGTTGGTGCCGGGGTGGGTTGACGCCACCCCAGCGCAAGAAGGATAATAGCGCTTGAACAGTAACGCAAGTTAAAACTTATATAACTAGTGAAATATGCGCGAAACATTGCCGGGGACGCGTCGAGAGATTCTCGAACTTCTGTCAAAACAGAAGCTTACTTCACTTGAATTGTCGGAGCGGCTGAAGATCACCCCGGCGGGCATCCGCCAGCATCTGGCTCCGCTGGAAGCGCTGGGGTGGGTCGAGCGGGAGCGGGAGGTGCAGGGCGCCCATCGCCCCAGCTATCGCTTCCGGCTCACGGATCAGGGCCAGCGCGCCTTTCCCAAGCGCTATGACTTGCTGTTGGGCGAATTGCTGGAGGTGCTGCTGGCCCGGCAGGGGGTGGAGCAGGCCCATTGGCTGGTGCGCCAGGCGGCCCGCCGCCTGGCCGACCGGGTGCGCGAGCGCGTGCAGGGTGCTTGTCCCGCGGAGCGCTGGCGCAAGATCCTGGACTGGCTGGAAGCGGAATTGTCCTGGCGGGCCGACGTCACCGTCGCGGAGGGCGGGCAGCAGCGGCTGACCATTCACCAGTGCCCGTTCCAGGACGTTTCCGCGGCCCACCCGGAAGTGTGCGGCGCGTTCTGCGTCACCCTGATCGCCGAGCTTTCCGGCACACCCCCGGGCCAGCACGTGCCCTCCGCCGAGGGTCCTTCCTGCTGCAGCATCTTGCTGGAGCGGATGCCGCGCGAATCGTAGCGCGCGCGCCTCCCTGTGCCCGTCTTGACTTTCCCCCGGCGCCGTAAGCATCTTCGCGCCGGGGGTGGGGGCGCTCTCCTAACGCAGCATGCTTGCGTTAGCGATCCGCCACTTCGCCGCGCCACACGGCACCCGCCTTCGCCATGCGGTGGCGCGCCACAATCCAGTCCAAGGGGGAGTCATGTTCAATTTTGGGAAGGATGGCAGACCCTTCCATCTGCCGCGCTGGAAGTTCACCAACTGCTGCGGGCCGCAATGCGCGGATCCGCACCACCGTCACCCGGCTGGCCATACCCATACTGCCGCGCACGGCGCAATTGGCCCCACGCGCCGGGACTTCATCAAGCTGGCCGCCGCTGGAGCCGCGGGTCTGGCTGGATTGGGCGCCGCCGGGGAAGCGGACGCGCAGGTGCGGGTGTTTCCGCCGCCGCCCCCCGCCACGAGCCCGATCGAGGGCCTGATCGACTTCCACAATCACACCGCGCCGGACGTGTTTGGCCGCGCCATGGACGATGAGGAATTGGCGCTGCTCTACAAGATGCGCGGGTTGGAAGCGGTGGTGATGAAGAGCCACACGGCCCTCACGGCGGACCGCGCCTGGCTGGTGCGCAAGCACGTGCCGGGGCTGAAGGCCTTTGGCGGCATCGCCCTCAATGGCCCTTCGGGCGGCATCAATCCCGAAGCCGTGCAATGGATGTGGCGCATGCAGGGCGGCTTCGGCCGGGTGGTCTGGTTCCCCACCTTCGACGCGGACAATCACGTCAAGCACTTCAAGGACGCGCCCGAGGGCATCAAGGTGCTGGGGGCCGACGGCAAGGTGTTGCCCGCCGTGCGCGACGTGCTGAAGGTCTGCGCGGAGCAGAAGCTGGTGGTACACACGGGCCACATGTCCGCCCAGGAAGTGCTGGTCGTTGCCGCGGCCGCCCGTGACGCGGGGGTGGATCGCATCGTCGTGACCCACGGCCAGTTCGAAGTGGTGAACATGAGCGTGGACGAGATGAAGAAGGCCGCCTCCATGGGCGTCAAGATGGAATTGTGCGCCATGGGCTACATGATGGGCCCCAACGCGCAGCAGCCCTGGATGCGCCATTGGCGCGAGGTGACCGTCAAGGAATCCGCCGAACGCATCAAGGCGATTGGCGCCGAGCACTTCGTCCTGGGCACGGACCTGGGCCAGACCGGCAATCCCTCGCCGCCGGACGGGCTGGGCGCGTTCGTCACCGGCCTGATGAAGGAAGGCATCAGCAAGGCCCAGATCATGACCCTGGGCCGCGAAGTGCCGGGCAAGCTGCTGATGGGGTGACCGCCTGCTCGCAAGGACCGTGGGGGCGCAACCTGTTGCGCCCCTACCCCGCCGCCTCCGGCGCGGCTTGGGCGGAAGGCGCGGCCGGCGCGGGGGGCGGGCGCAGCACGCGCTTCCAGAGGATGACCATCACCACGCCCATCGCCATGAGATCCGCTCCGGTCGCGGAGACGCTGGTCCAGAAGATGCGAGTGAGCGTGATGCCCCACATCCGCTCGACCACCTGCAGGGCCGCCACGAAGTAGCCGACGCGCACGAACACCGCGAGCATGGGCGCAAAGGTGCGGCCCAGGCCCTGGGAGGTGAACGTGGCGATCAGGCCGAAGGCGTTGGGCGGCAGGATCAGGCTGCTGATCACCAGGTACACCGCCCCGATGCCGAGAATCTCGGGATCGCTGGAGAAGAGCGACACCCAGAAGCGCGGCGCCAGGGCCAGCACGGCGGTCTCGAACAGCCCCACCCCCACGGTGTAGAGCAGGCCCCAGAGGATGGCCGACTTCACGCGGCCGACGTGCCGTGCGCCGTAGTTCTGCCCCACCAGGGCGGCCACCGCCGCGCCGATGGCCACGCAGGGCATCACGGCGGACTGGATGATGCGGAAGCCGATGCCCACCGCGGCCGTGGCCGGCGCGCCGAACGGCCCCACGTAGCGGTAGGTGAGCATGAGCATGGCGGAGAACAGCAGGTACTGCGTGCCGGAGGGGGCGCCGATGCGCACCAGCCGCCACAGCACGGGCCACTCCAGCCGGAAGGGCCGCCGCAGCACCAGCAGGTGGCCGCGCCGCGAGCCGAGGATCTGCCAGGCATAGGCCAGCGCGCCGGCGCCCTGGGCCAGCGCCGTGGCATAGCCCGCCCCCAGCAGGCCCAAGCGCGGTAGGGGGCCCAGGCCGAACATCAGCAGCGGATCGAGCGCCAGGTTCAGCAGCAGCACCCCGCCGAAGACATAGGCGGGCGTCATGAAATCCCCCACGGCGCGGTAGCAATAGCTGAACACCATCAGGATCAACTGCAAAAGGAACGTGGCGCTGTAGACCTGGAAGAACGGCACCGCCTCGCGGATCACGTCGGGGTCGGCGGTGAAGGCGCGGATGAACGCGCCCGCGCCCAGATGCCCGCCGATCCACATCGCCATGCCGACGGCCAAGCTGAGCCAGACCAGTTGCTGGAACACGAAGGGCACCTGGGCGCGCTCGCTCCGCCCGTAGGCCTGGGCCAGCAGCGCCAACCCGCCCGTGCCCAGCGACTGCCCCACCGCCAGCACCAGGAAGAACGTGTTGAGCGAGATGCTGAGCCCGGCCACGGCCGGACCGCCGAGCCAGCCCACGAAGAACAGGTTGACCAGCGCGTAGAGGGATTGCAGGCCGAAGGTGGCCAGGACCGGCAAGGACAGGGTAACCACCAGGCGGGACACCGGCCCTTGGGTCAAGTCTCGATCGGCCATGGAAGCGGAAGCAGCGGGAATGGGGAGCGCGTCCTGCCCGGCGCCGGACGGCGGCGAAGCCAGGGACTCGCGGCATAGGGTAGCCTCCGCACCGTCCCCTGTACATGAAAATCGCGGCAAGTGCACGCGCCGTCAGGCGATGTGGGGCACGAGTGTCGTGAATGGAGAGACGCGGTAGGAACCCCATTCCGGCACGCGTGATTTTCAGCGGAATTTTTCCTAGGGTACGGCCTTCGTAACCGATGAATCCTGCGGAGGTCTCGGCGATGGGAACCGGTTCAGAGCTGCCCCAGCCCGTGCACTGCGAGGCGGAACGCACCACGGGGCGATTCGGCGGCGCGCTGGGGGGCGCGGCCCTGGTGCTCGCCACGTTGCTGTCCGTCGGCAGCTGCGGGCCGGACCGCCGCAACGAGGCCCAGGGCCCCGCCGGGGACAAGATCGACGAGCCGGAGGGTTTCAGCGCGCACCTGGACCTCGAATTCTGCGTCATAGGCATTTGCAAAGGGGTGGGCGGCTCGGTGGAGATCGCCCCGAGTCCCAAGATCTGCGTGAACGGGCTGGGATGCTTGCCGCCCTTCTAGGCGGAGCCGTGCCCGAGTGCAAAGGGAGACCGAGCGGGTGGGCAGCGTCCTTCCCGGTAGTGGACGGCGCCGAAGCCAGGGACAGGGGCGCCGGAACGCCCGGCGCTCCGTACCTGTCTACGTCATTCCTGCCCAGCCCTGGCCCGCCAGGGAAGGCACGGGACGGGTGTTGTAAATATGGAAATTCATGGGGATCGGTTCCATATCGGGTGCATTTTAGCGGATTTCCGCCTAGAGTCCCCCGTAACGGACGGCTTGCGAACCCTACCGGCAGTGCGGGGGAATCGGGAAAGGCGACGGGTGGAAGAGCATCCGGCGGCGCAGATGGGGGCTCGGATTCCCCCCTTGCGCCCAGCGCGGCAGACTGGCGGCCGGAGGATGAAAGCGCACGGCCGGTCCTACTTCACGTTGTGCAAGAGGGATCATGCGCGTCCTGAAAATGGCTGGCGTGACCGCCGGCCTGATACTCCTCGCAGGTGGATTCGCGCGGGCGCAGGACGCACCCACGCGCCATCGGATGATGGAAACGGCGTGCGCCGCGACAACGTCGGACCTGTGCCGCGCGCAGAGCGACGACGCCGTGGCCAAGGGCCAATCCGTGCAACTGGTGATCCTGCGAGGCTGCCAGGCGGAATTCAAGCCCGCGGCGTCCCTGGGGGCGCAGGCCATCGACGCGGCCAAGGACCGGGTGACGGAGTGCCTGGAGCTGGCGGTGCGGGGCAGCAAGGATTTGCCTGCGGCTGAGCTTTCCACCGGACAGGATACGCTGCGCAAGCGGCCGGCCCTGGCCGGACTGTCGGCCACTGCCTTGGTCACGTCGCTCCGTTCGCGCCTGAGCCAGACCGACAGCAGTTGCAGCCGCATCAAGCACAAGTACACGCGTTACAACTGCTACACGAGGCGCTTGCACGATCTCTTTGCATCGTCTTGACGGTTCTTGAAGGGAGGAGCCGAGGGGCACGCGGCTTGGTTCCTCGGCGGGCAGGGCGGTCCTCAGCCGGGAGTTGACCCCGTGGGTCACGTGGTTGCTGGGGTTCCGGTAGGTCATTCCGACATCGGCGCAGGTGGGTGGCAAGCGCAGGAGGTGTGCCATGCCCGAAGCGACTGGCGGTTTGGCCCGGCGTCCAGGTCCCAGGGCCTGGTTGGGGCGCCTCCGCGCGCAGTGGCCGCGGTGGTCTCCCGCGTTGCTGATGGGGGCGGTGCTCATCGTCAACAGTTGCGGACCGGACCGGCGGGGGGAGGGCCTGGGCCCCAACGCGGACAAGATTGACGAGCCGCTCTCGGCCAATGCCACGCATCTGACCATGGCCGGCACCGGCGGCACGGCGGCGCAGGCCTGCTCCCTGCCGCTCGACCTGTTGGTCAACGCGGGGAACCTGAGCCGCACGGCTTCCGGCTACAAGGTCAACGGCTCCATCTTCGCCAACACCGGCGCCTACGGGCCGCAGCGCTTCGCCAACGGCGCGTTCACGCTCACCACCGATCCCAACGACCCGAGCCGCATCCTGGACATCACGGGCGACGGCGCGGCCGTGCTGCCGTTCGTCGGCGCCCTGAAGGACTTCCTGCCCAGCACCGCCGGCATCCGCGCCAGCTTCGGCGTGCGGCGGGGCTCGGAATTGCAGGACCTGGATGTGCCGGTGCCGGGGGACAACCGCTGCTACTTCCTGATCCAGATCCTGCCGACGTCGGAGGGTTTCACCGCGGCTGGCGCGTCCTTCAGCTTTTCCATGGGCTTGGACGCGAAGATCGTGCTGGATCCGTCCGATCCGCTCTTCTACTTCACCGGCTCGCTCTCCACCGTGCCCGGCATGCCCAACCCCGTGCCCATCGAGGACGCAGCTCTCGGGTTCTCCGCGCAAGGGCGGCTGGAATCGACGGCGAAGGCCATCCCCAACAAGATCATCAGCGGGCACCTGTTCCTGGGCGCCACGTTCGAGATTCCGGACACACCGTTCACCGTCTCGGGCAACATTTTCCTGCGCTTCCCGGACCTCAATTCCAGCAATCCGGAGATCGTGTTCTCCCTTGACGGCTCGCTGTTCCTCTCGGGCAACATCGTCAGCGACATCTTCGGCGGCGTCATCCCGGGGCTGGACAATGCCCTGCACCTGGGCGACGGCACGGTGATCCAGGAAATCGGCATCCAGACCATCAACGGCGTGTTCATCCCCCTGCCGCACTTCCACACGGAAATGGGGCTGCAGACCGCCGACATCGTGGGCAACATGGTCTCGACCGCCCACCTGGGAGATGTGATCCAGGCCAAGACCGTGGCCAGCGTGAGCGGCTACATCGATACCGGCCCGATCGGTTTCCGCGTGGAGATCGGCGCGGACATCGGGTTGAATTTTCCGATCCTGCAAAGCGCCGGCCTGGACCTGCACATGCACTTCCTGGTGAGCACCACCGGGGAGTTCGACTGGTCCGTGGGCGGGACGTTGGACCTGGGCCCCCTGCACTTCCTCGCCAGCATGCGGATCGATGCCGGCGGCTTCGATTTCCTGGTGAGCGCCAACTTCAACATCGACATCCCGCCGCAACCCTTCCAGGTGATCTACGTGGGCTTGGGGGCCACGCTGGAAATAGGCTATCCCACACCGGGCGCGAAAGTGAGCATGACGGCCTATGCCTGCTTTGCCGATCCGTTCAGCGATCCCGACCCCTGCCTCACATTCGTCGGCACGTTCAGCACCTCCGGATGGTGCATCGGCGGGACCGTCGGGTTGAACAATTGGAGCATCGATGGCGACGGCGGCCACCAATACCTGTGTTCCACCGCGTTTGAGCCCGCCGACTATGTCCGGACGCTCGCCGCGGCGGAAACGCCCCGCGGGACCGATGACCGGAGCCCGGCCGTGCCCCCGATCACGATCCCCTACCGGGCCGGGGCGGGGCCGTCCTGACACGGAGTCCACCTGACACAGTGTCCAACACCACGCTTATCCTCGCGCCCATAAGGAGTTGACCGATGCGCTTCACGATTCCCTGGATTCCCAGCCGACCGGTCCTGCTGTTGGCGTTGCTGGCCGCCGCCGGGTTTCTGCTCCCGAGCATCGCATGCGCCCAGGCGCCCGGCGGCCTGCCCTGGGATACGCCCACGCGGCGCAGTCCAGCCGGCGCCACGGGCGCGGCACAGCGGCCGGTGCTGATGTACTACGGCGTGGAGGTGGTCTCGGATTACGTGTTCCGGGGCGACGACATGTACGTGCGGGAGTTCACCAAGGACGGCAAGGAACACGCGTCCGTGAACCTGAGCCCGGCCGTGCGTCCCCAGATCACACTGTTCAGCCCCACCATCACCTTCAACGTACTGGGCACCTTTGCCTACAACGACCGCCCGGACAAACCGGATAACGACAAGGGTGCGTTCTACGGCCTGGAGCGGGAAGACGAGATCGACTACACGCTGGCCTACCGCTGGCGCACCGAGCTCGGGCGCTTCACGGCCGGGATCATCCGCTACTCTTTCCTGGACCAGGGCCGCGTGGGCCCCACCCGCAGCACGCCGCACACCACACCGCAGCCCAACCCCACGGAGATGTTTCTGGGGTGGGACATGCCCTTCTGGCCCAAGGCCAACCCGAATTTCTATCACTACGCCGGCCAGAACTACGGGGACGCGTACAGCGCATTCTCATTCGACGGTGCGGCGAGTAGCCGGCTGGCGTGGTTCCTCAATTTCGGCTTCGTGCGGGTGGGCCCCAAGGATGTGACCGGCCAACTGCGTTGGGAACTCGGCGCCGTCGATCTTTCCTTCAACGCAGCCTACCGCCCGGATCCCAAGACGCTCTCCTATCGGGGCGCCAGCGGCTACGACAAGGAGGGCAAGTACATCATCGACCCCTCGAAGTCCGACAAGCTCGGCACCTACCCGAGCACCCTCTACTGGCTGGGAATCAGCGTCGGCGGGCGCGTGCGGGGCAGGGGCTAAGCCCGGGCAAAGCGCCCTCCACCCACTTCAAGGCAGTCCGCCTGGCCGGGCGCGGCCGATCAGGCCGTTTCCGCCACGATGTGGTGCACGACCGCTTCCAGCGTCTTCTTGGCGTCTCCGAACACCATGTTCGTATTGTTCTGGTAGAAGAGCTCGTTCTCGATGCCGGCGAACCCCGCCGCCATGGAGCGCTTGAGCACGAACACCGATTTGGCCAGGTGCACGTTGAGGATCGGCATGCCGTAGATGGAACTGGAGGGATCGTCCAGCGCCGCCGGGTTGACCACGTCGTTGGCGCCGATCACGATGGCCGCGTCCGTGTGCGGAAAGTCGTCGTTGATCTGCTCCATGTCATAGAGCCGGTCATAGGGCACATCGGCCTCGGCCAGCAGCACGTTCATGTGGCCCGGCATGCGCCCGGCGACCGGGTGAATGGCGAATCGCACGTCCACGCCGTTTTGCGTCAGGCGGTCCATCAGCTTCTTCACGGCATACTGGGCCTGGGACACCGCCATGCCGTAGCCGGGAACGATCACCACCTTTTCGAGGCCCTCCAGCATCAGCGCCATTTCCTCCGCGTCCACGCTCTTCACCTGCTTCTCGGACAGATCGCCGTGGGTGGAGGGCCCGGCGGCCACGGCTCCGAAGGCGCCGAACAGCACGTTGCCCCAGGAGCGGTTCATG
>JBGPEV010000047.1:0-10153 GCA_041482995.1 bacterium
AACCAGCGCAAGGCGGGCGCCACCAACGTGGAGTTCCTGCGCGGCACCATCGAGAACATTCCCCTGCCCAATGACTCGGTGGACGTGATCATCTCCAACTGCGTGATCAACCTGTCGGCGGACAAGGACGCCGTGCTGCGGGAGGCGTTCCGCGTGCTCAAACCCGGCGGGCGCTTCGCCGTCTCGGACATCGTGCTGCGCCGCCCCCTGCCCGAAGCGTTGCAGCGCGACATGGCCTTGTGGACCGGCTGCGTGGCCGGCGCCCTGGTGGAAGCGGACTACCGCGCCAAGCTCCAGGCGGCGGGCTTCGAAGCGGTGGACGTGGAACCGACCCGCATCTACACGGCCGATGACGCGGCCGAGGTGCTGGGAGGCCGCGAGTCGGCCTCGTCCTCCTGTTGCGGCGCCGGCGGGCGCGCCGATGCCTCGACGCTTGCTGAAACCGCCGACGCCGTGATGAGCGCCTTCGTGCGGGCGCGCAAGCCGGGGGCGGAGAAGGATCGATCGTGACGGAGTCCATCACGGGGCAATGGGCGGAACCCAGCGGGGCGTTAACGGACCCGATCCGGCCCCGGCTGGGGCTAGTGGCGAAAGCTGACTCTTGCGGGAGGGAACCATGGGTACGGGACGAGTGCGATGGCTCCTGATCATCCTGGCGGCCATCGGTGTCACGGGCGTTTCACTGGGAGCGCGGCAAGCATTCGGGCTGTTCCTGAAGCCGGTCACGATGGATTTGGATTGGCCGCGCGCCACTTTTGCTTTCGCAGTGGCGGTGCGCGAACTAACGTGGGGAGTGTCACAGCCCTTCCTGGGGATGTTGGCGGACCGTTACGGAGCCGGGCGGGTCGTGGCATTGGGAGGGTTGGCCTATGCCCTGGGCCTGTATGCCATGTCCGAATTCCTCACCCCTGTCGCATTCCTGTCCAGCGCGGGGCTGTTGATCGGCCTGGGCCTCAGCGCCACCTCGTTCTCCATCGTCCTTGGGCCGGTGGGCCGCGCGACGCCTCCGGAGCGGCGCAGCCAGGTGCTGGGGCTGGTCACCGCCGGCGGAGGACTCGGGTTGCTCTTCTTGCCGCCGGTGGGCCAGAGGCTGATCGAGGTCGTGGGCTGGGGTGCGGCGGCCGTCGTGCTGGCCGGAACCGCGCTGGGGATGGTGCCGCTGGCCTTGGCGCTCGGGGGACCGGCGGCAGGAGGCGGCGGCCCGCCCGCCCGGCCCGGCTTGGCGCTGTGGCGGGCGCTGGGCTATGCACGGTACTGGCTGCTGTTCTGGGGATTCCTGGTCTGCGGGTTCCATGTCTCCTTCATCATGACTCACCTGCCGGCCTATGTGGTGGATCGCGGCATCTCCCCGTCCATCGCCGCCGGGGCGTTGGCGCTGATCGGCTTGTTTACCATCGCCGGATCCTACGCGTTCGGCGTGCTGGGCGGAATCTTCAGCAAGAAAAACACCTTGGCGCTGCTGTACCTGGCGCGTTCGGCGGTGATCGTAGCCTTCCTGGCCTTCCCGCTATCGGACTTCACGGTACTGGCCTTTGGGGCGAGCATCGGGCTGCTCTGGTTGGGCACGCTGCCTCTGACGAGCGGCCTCGTGGCGCACATCTTCGGCGTACGGTATGTGTCCACCCTGTTCGGGTTCGTTTTCTTTGCCCATCAGGTGGGCAGCTTCCTGGGCGTGTGGCTGGGGGGCTGGGCCTATGACGTGACGGGCAGCTACAATGCCGTATGGTACGGGGCCATCGGGTTGGGTGTGATGGCCGCGCTGCTCCATTGGCGCATCCGCGAGGAGCCGGTGCCGCTCATGGGAACCCTTCAAGAGGCCACGGCATGATGCCGGCGCACCTACCGCTCGCCGATTCCGCCAGCACGGTGGCCCCGTCAGGAGGCGCGGCGGCCGACGCCGGTTGCGCGGAGGACGCGGCGGCGAAGTCCGTGGGGGCCGCCGGCTGCGGATGCGGCGTGCCCCAAGCCGCGCCCAAGGGCCGCCCATGACGGACGCGGCGGAGGGGTCACCGCGCACGCCCAGCTCGGGGCAAGGCGGCTGGCTGTTCATCTCCGGGCTGGGCATCGGCCAGATCGTGTCCTGGGGGACGCTCTACTACAGCTTCCCCCTGATCGCCGAGCCGATGGGCCGCGAGTTGGGATACTCGCGGCCCGCGGTTTATGGCGCCGCCACCCTGGGCATCCTGCTCGCCGCCGCCGCCGCGTTTCCGGTCGGGGCGGCCATCGACCGCGGCCACGGGCGCTCCGTGATGGCCTGGGGTTCCGTGCTCGGCGGCTTGGTGTTGATGGCCTGGTCCCAGGTGGCGAGCCTGCCGGTCTTCTACGTGCTGTTCGCGGGCGTGGGCTTGGCCCAGGCCATGACCATGTACGAGCCCGTGTTCGCGGTGGTCGCCCGCCGGTACGGCGCCGAGGCCCGGCGCGGCATCACGGCGATCACCCTCTGGGGCGGATTCGCCAGCACGGTGTTCATTCCCATCACGCAAGGGCTCGTCACCGCGCTCGGGTGGCGCGGGGCGCTGCTGGCGCTCGGCGGCACGAACCTGGCGATCTGCGTGGGGCTGCACGTGTGGCTGATCGACCCGCGCCTGGACGACGCCGGCCGCCCCGCCGGCTCGGCTGCGGGCACGGCGCCATTGGCGGGCGGGCGGGCCGTGCGTTGGGCGCTGGGCCGCCCGGCCTTCTGGGGACTGCTGGTGTGCTTTACGCTCTACTACAGCATGTACACGGGGCTGACCTTCCACTGGTACCCGATGCTGATCGAGCAGGGGTATAGCGTGGCCGCCGTGATCTCCGCGCTCACCCTCATCGGCCCGGCCCAGGTGGCCGGGCGCATCGCCATGTGGATGTTTGCCCGGCACCAGCCCGTGCGGACGATCGGCCCGGCCGCGATGGTGGGTTTTCCCGTCTGTCTGCTGATCCTGATTCTCGCCCCGCGCCACTTCGTCAGCGTGGCCCTGTTCGCCTTGGTGTGCGGCGCGGCCAATGGGGTGATCACCATCGTGCGGGGGCTGGTGGTGCCGGAGATGTTGACGCGCGAGGCCTATGGCGCCATCAACGGTGCCCTGGGCATGCCCGCCAATCTCTCCCGCGCGTTCGCGCCCGCCGCCGTCGCCACGCTCTGGGCGCTCTCCGGCGGGTATGACGGCGTACTGCTGGCCGGGCTGGCCGGCTCCCTCGTGGCGATCCTCGCCTTCTGGTTCGCGGCCATGCGCTCGCGTCCGGCTAAGGCCGCGGCCCCATGAGTCCTCCCGCCTGCTGGTCGCGTGCGAAGGCAACGGTGGGCCGCATTGCCTGATCTTTCACCGCGCGCGGCCTGCGGGGCCGTGGACGAACCGGCGCGGTCCCTACCCCATCGCTTCCCGGGCCACATTTCCGGTAGTATCGCGGGGTCTGGCGCAGTCCGTGCCGCTTGCAACGCAGAGCGGTGCTGGCTTGCGCGTGCACCGATTGATGATTTCACCCCATCCGCTTCGAAAAAAGGAAACCCTCCATGCCGAACCCCATTCGTTACACGTCGCCGGGCCGGCTGGCCGCGGCGCTGCTGGTCGCCGCCCTGCTGGCGCTGGCTCCCGTCCTTTCCGCGCGGGCCGAGACGACTTTGAAGGTGATCCCGCAGGCCAGCTTGAGCGTGCTGGACCCCATCTGGACCACGGCCTATCTGGTCCGCAACCACGGTTACCTGATCTATGACACCTTGTTCGCCCTGGACGCCCAGTACAAGGTGCAGCCGCAAATGGTGGACAAGTGGACGGTCACCGAGAAAGGGCTGAAATACACCTTCACCCTGCGACCGGGCTTGAAGTTCCATGATGGGGCGCCGGTGACCTCCCGCGACGTGATCGCCTCGATCAAGCGCTGGGAGGCCCGGGACCTGTTCGGCCAGACCCTCGCCTCCTACACCCAGTCCATGGACGCCGTCAGCGCCACCACGTTCAGCATCACGCTCAAGGAGCCGTTTGGGCTGGTCTTGGATGCCCTGGCCAAGCCTTCGAGCAACGTGCCGTTCATCATGCCGGAACGGGTCGCAAGCACCGATCCGATGAAGCAGATTCAGGACTACACCGGCTCCGGACCCTTCATATTCGTGAAGGAGGAGTTCAACCCGGGCAGCAAGTCGGTGTACCGGAAGTTCACGGGATACGTGCCCCGCAAGGAGCCGCCCAGCCTGTTGTCCGGCGGCAAGGTGGCCAAGGTGGACCGGGTGGAGTGGATCTACGTTCCGGATGGCAACACGGGCGTGGCCGCCATGAACGCGGGGGAAATGGACTACTACGAGAATCCTCCGATCGATCTGCTGTCCCTGATGAGAAGCAACCCGAAAATCAAGGTGGAAGTGACCGACCCCATCGGCACCCAGGTGGTGCTGCGGCCCAATCACCTGCTGCCGCCCTTCAACAACGCCAAGGTGCGGGAAGCCCTTTACTATGTTCTCAATCAGCAAGACTACCTGCAGGCCATCGTGGGCGATCCCACTTTGTACAAGGTGTGTCCCGCCATGTTCATCTGCGGGACGCCGCTGGAGAGCAAGGCCGGCTCGGAGGGCCTGAAGGTCGATCTCAACAAGGCCAAGCAATTATTGAAAGAGGGCGGCTACAACGGTGAACGGGTCGTGCTGATGGACCCCACCGATCAGTTCATCCCCCACAACGCCGCGCTCGTGACGGCGAGCCTGTTGCGCAAGGCGGGGATGAACGTGGAAGTGCAGGCGATGGACTGGAGCACCATGCTCGGCCGGCGGGCCAAGAAGGACCCCATCGACCAGGGTGGCTGGAACCTGCTGCACACGTGGGCCACCGGGGCGGACCTGATCTCGCCCATGACCCACTTCTTCGTCCCGGCCAACTGCGACAAAGCCTGGTTCGGCTGGTACTGCGATCCCAAGGTGGAGGAGTTGCGCAAGCAGTGGTCCCGCGCCGGAGACGCGGCCCAGCGCAAGCAATTGGGCGAGGCCATTCAACAACAAGTCTATGCGACGGGAGGCTACTACCCGCTCGGGCAATTCGTCCTGCCCACGGCCTACAACGAGCGGCTGTCCGGCGTGATCGTGTCGCCGGTGGCGATCTTCTGGAACATCGAGAAGAAGTAGCCAAGGTGGGTGCCCCTCCTCCGCCGCAACGGGGGAGGGGCGTTCCAGCCGCCGCCGGATATCGCCGATGCGCACCTACATCTTGCAACGGATTCTCGCCACTTTTCCCGTGATCGGGGTGGTGGTGCTGTTCGTGTTCTTGCTGCTGCGCTTCTCTCCCGGCGATCCCGCGGCGCTGATCGCCGGGGACTACGCCACGCCGGAGGACATCGCCAAGATTCGCGTGGCGCTGGGGCTGGACAAGCCGGTGTACGAGCAACTTGGGATCTGGCTCGCCGCGCTGGCGCGGGCCGATCTGGGCACGTCCATCTACTCCAAGCTGCCCGTGACGCACCTGATGGCCCAGCGCGTCCTGCCCACGCTGTCGCTTGCCGTCAGCACGGTGCTTTTCGCCGTGTCGCTGGCCGTGCCCCTGGGAACACTGGCCGCCTGGAAGGCGGGCACGTGGATTGACCGGGCGGTGATGATCCTGGCCGTGGCGGGCTTCTCCCTGCCCGTTTTCTGGCTCGGTTTCCTGTTCATCTACGCTTTTTCCATCAAGCTGGCGATCCTGCCCGTGCAGGGCTTCGTCAGTCCGGAGGAGAGCGTGGGGTCGTTCCTCCAGCACTTGGTCTTGCCAACGCTGACTCTGGGCTTGGTGTACATGGCGTTGATCGCGCGGATCACGCGCGCCAGCGTGCTGGAAGTGCTGAGCCAGGATTACATCCGCACCGCCCACGCCAAGGGCATCGACCCGCCGCGCGTGCTCTGGCGGCATGCGCTGAAGAACGCGGCCGTCCCCATCGTCACGGTGATCGGCATCGGCATCGCCCTGTTGATCGGCGGGGTCGTGGTGACCGAGAGCGTGTTCGCCATCCCCGGCCTGGGCCGGCTCACGGTGGACGCGATCCTGCACCGGGATTATCCGGTGATTCAGGGCATCATCCTGATTTTCTCCGGCGTGTACGTGCTGATCAACCTGTTGGTGGACCTCTCCTACACCCTGCTTGACCCGCGCATCCGGTACTAAAGGGAACCACCGATGAACACCGATAGACACCGATTCACGGCACGCGGGAAGGTCAGTTCGATTTCCATCGGTGTTCATCGGTGTTCATCGGTGGTTTCAAATCCTGAGTGACGATGCTCTCAACCGAAGCCACAGTGACGGCGGTCCCGGCGCGCCCGGCGTGGCGGGAGTGGATCCGCCGCAATCCCACCATGGCGGCGGGCGGGGCGCTGCTGGCGGCGATGCTGACGATTGCCCTGGTGGCCCCGTGGCTGGGCACGGTGAACCCGCTCGACATCAGTCCCATCACCCGCATCCAGCCGCCCACGGCGGAGCACTGGTTCGGCACGGACATGCTGGGGCGCGACGTGTACAGCCGCACGCTCTATGGCAGCCGCATCTCCCTGGCGGTGGGACTGATCGTCGCCCTGCTCAGCACGGGACTGGGCACCCTGATCGGCGTGATCAGCGGTTACACCCGTCTGCTCGATGCCGTGGTGATGCGCGTGATGGACGGCCTGATGGCCATCCCTTCGATCCTGTTGGCCGTGGCCATCACGGCGCTCTCCAAGGCCAGCCTCACCAGCGTGATCGTCGCGCTCACCGTGCCGGAAGTGCCGCGCGTCGTGCGGCTGGTGCGCAGCCTCGTGCTCTCCCTGCGCGAACAGCCCTACGTGGAGGCGGCCGACGCCCTGGGCGCGAGCTTCTGGCGCGTGGTGTTCCGCCACATCCTGCCCAATACCCTGGCGCCGCTGATCGTGCAGGCCACTTACATCTGCGCCTCCGCCGTGATCTTCGAGGCCTACCTGAGCTTCCTGGGGGCGGGCACCCCGCCGGAGATTCCCAGTTGGGGCAACATGATGGCGGAGGGCCGCAGCTACATCCAACTCGGCTTCTGGATCGTGCTCTTCCCCGGCCTCTCCCTCGCCGTCACCGTGCTGGGCATCAACCTGCTGGGCGACGGCCTGCGGGATACGCTGGACCCGCGGCTGCGGAATAGGGTGTAGGGCAGAGGAATGTGGAGCGGGGTGTGAACTGCTGAACCACAACGAACACGACGGGCACAACGAACATCAGATTCAGCCAAGTGGTTGTTACAGGGGCGGTAGCGACGAAATGGAGGGGCTTTCAACCGCCCAGCGCCAATTGGTCCGCAGGCCGATCTTCAGGCCGCTTGCCGCACATCACGCGAGGCGCGGAGCGGGTCATTGCAATCCGTTCCTGCGCATACGTACAGAACTCAGGATTGAGATCAATCCCCATGTAGCGCCGCTCCATGCGCTTGGCGGCAACGCAGGTGGTGCCTGAGCCCGCAAGGGGATCGAGCACGATGTCCCCCGGAAAGCCCTCCTGCGGCACCGCGCGGAAGGTGTACATGGCAATCAGCCGATTGGGCAGCGCCTCGGGAAACGGTGCGGGGTGGCCCTCCAGGCGCGGGATGTTTTCCGGGTACATCCACCAGATTTGCTGGGTGAGGTCCATCCATTCGCGTTGCGTGAGCCGGGAGGCCTCTTTCACCGCCGCGGGCAGCACGCGCGGCGCGCCGGGCTTGACGAATACCGCGATGAACTCGATGTAGTTGCGCTCGTACAGGTTCGGAGGAAAAGGATAGGACCCAAACATTTTCTCTGTCGTCTGCTTTTCCCAGACATAGAGACTGTACAAGCGCAGAGCGGTCTTGGCTTCGATGCGCTGCTTGATGTCTGAGTAAAGATCGACGAGCACCCGTGTGTGCGAGGGGCCAAAAAAGGCCTCCGACACATCTTTCGCGATCGGAAGCAGTGGAACGTTTATGCAAAACTTGCCATTCGGGAGCAGCACCCGAGCCAACTCACCCCAGACAGCATCCAATTGATCGAGATAGTGCTCGTAGCTGCCTGCGCCGATTTGCCCGTCAATTCCATAGTCGACCGTGTTCCAGTAGGGAGGACTCGTAATTGCGCAGGCGCACCAGTCACTCGGCAGTTGCCCCAGAACGGAGACCGCATCGCCGCAGACTATGTGATTGACTGCATCATCGAGGCGGACTGGATTGGTGCGAGCATCGACGATACCCGCCGCGGCGAAGGACACGTCTTGCGGTTGGTATCGGCGCGAATGAGGCGCTTCGGCCTGGGGCAACTGGGATTGGATCGGGGACGTGTTGGCGAACTTGCGCCCCCGTCGCAGCTTGGATGAGCCTGCCGTCGTGGCCTTGCTGGCCGAATCGCCACGCTTCATTGCACCTCCTGCGCGAGTGGGGTGTCCATGGACAGGCCGGACCGATCATCGCTGAGCACCGGGTCCCGGTCAATCTCGCCGGAACGCGTGTCAGTGCCTTGCGCGGGAATTGTCCGCCCCCTTTGGCGCCTGGCTCAGCGCCAGTGGCCAGCGCGCCGGGCGGTACCATTCGCCGTGGTGTGTGGTATACAAGCCGGGGGCTTGGGGCGCGCGCGCCCTGCGCTGGCGCGCCGCAGGACGCCGTAAGCGCCTTACTTGCTGGGGACTAATCACCAAGGGACTGGGCGATGGATCTGTTGGACCGGATGATGGCGGAGCAGGAGGCCCACGGTGCGGTCACTGACGAGAAGCTGCGCCAACTGTCCAAGGAGCTGCGGGTGCCGCTCTACCGGCTCGAGGGTCTGCGGGGCTTCTACACCGTGTTCCGGTCGCAGCCAGGCCCCCAGACGCAAGTGCACGTGTGCCGGGACATTTCCTGCGCCATGCGGGGCGGTGCGGACTTCTGCCAACGCGTGAACGCGGCCCTGGCTGGCGCTCCCGGCGTGGAGGTGGAGGAGGTTTCCTGCCTGGGCCGCTGCGACAGCGCCCCGGCGGCCACGGTGAACGAGATTCCGGTGACTGGCACCGTGGAAGACGTGGCGGCCTATGCCACGGGCAAGCGGCCCCTGCCGGCCGTCCCGTCCCCGCCGTCCCGGCGCTGGCCCACGGACCCCTATGCGGGCCCGGCCGAGCACTACGCCGTGTTGAAGGCGACATTGGCCCAGAACACGGATGCCAAGCGGGACCAGGTGCTGGCCGTGTTGAAGGCGAGCGGACTGCGCGGTATGGGGGGCGCGGGCTTTCCCACGGGCATGAAGTGGGAGTTCACCCGCAAGGCGGCGGGCGATCCCAAGTACGTCGTGTGCAACGCGGACGAGAGCGAGCCGGGCACCTTCAAGGACCGCGTGATCCTGGAGGAATTGCCCCACCTGCTGATCGAGGCGCTGGCGCTGGGAGGCTGGATGATTGGCGCCCGGCAGGGCGTGATCTACCTGCGCCACGAGTACCAACGCGAGAAGCGCGCGCTGGTCAAGGCCATTGACCAGGCCCGCGCGGCCGGCGCCCTGGGCAAGAACCTGTTCGGCAGCGGGGTGGACTTCGACCTGCGGGTGTTCGTTTCCCCCGGCGGCTACATCCTCGGCGAGGAGACCGCCCTGCTGGAGGCGCTGGAGGACAAGCGCGGCGAGCCGCGCAACAAGCCGCCCTTCCCCACCCACTTCGGGCTGTGGGGCAAGCCCACGCTGATGAACAACGTGGAGACCTTCGCGGCCATCCCCATCATCCTCAAGCAAGGGGCGGACTGGTGGGCCAGGCAGGGCGTGGGGGAGTACCAGGGGCTCAAGTACCTGTCCGTCTCCGGAGACGTGGCCACACCCGGCGTCTACTGCGTGCCCATGGGCACCTCCATCGCCAAGCTGCTCGAGACCTGCGGGGGCATGGCGGGCGGCAAACCGCTCTATGCCTTCATGCCCGGCGGCGCGTCGTCGAACTTCCTCCCGGCGGACAAGGCCGGCGTGGCGCTTGACTTCCAGGCGCTGCAGAAGGCGGGCAGCATGCTGGGCTCCGGCGCCGTGATCTTCGTGGCGCAGGGCCGGAATTTGGTGGAACTGGGCGCCAATGTGCTGCGCTTCTTCCGCAACGAATCCTGCGGCAAGTGCGTGCCCTGCCGCGTCGGCAGCCACAAGGCGGCGGAACTGGTGGAAGCGGCCCTGGCCGGCAAGCCGGCGCCGGACCTGGTCACGCTGCTGAAGGACCTGGGCGAGACCCTGGGCCAAACCTCCATCTGCGGCCTGGGCCAGATCGCCCTTTCGCCCCTGCTC
>JBGPEV010000048.1:0-10115 GCA_041482995.1 bacterium
AAGCGGGGAAGCGGTTGTCGCCAGGACGACCGTGAAGCCGAGCCATGCCCTCAACGGCGACTGGGTAGTCGCAGGCGTCCCCGCCTGCCGCCTCGCGCCGGGCGGGCCAGGAGGTGCGCGACTACTCTCTGCTGTCTGGGGAGCCGCACATTGCGGACGCCCCGCGGTTGTCGCCGGGTGGCTCGGCCTGATAGGCCCTGGGGTGACGCCCGCAGCGCGTCAGAGTGGCGACCCACCGCACCGAGACGGGGCTTGTCATGTTTGGGCTGATTCACCAGGTCCTGCCGCTCGTCCGGCGCCCGGCGCGTTGGGCGCCATGGCTCCCCTGCGCCGCGGGGCTGGCGTGGCTGGCCGTGCTGGGCTGGCAATCCCGCCTGCAGGTGGACCTGTTCACCCTGCTGCGGTTGGGCGGCGTCGCGTTGCTGGGCGCGGCGGCGGCGCGGCGCTGGTCGCCGCTGATCGTCGGGACGCTGCTGCTGGCGCCCGTGGGCTGGCACTTTGCCGTCGCCCTGCCCGCCGCCCGGACGGCGCTCGAGCGGGCCGCCTCCGATCGGACAGACGGCGGGGCGCTGCGGGTGGAGGCCGTGATCCGCGACCGCTGGCAGCAGAAAGCCGCGCAGCCCCGCGGCGTGCGCCTGTTGCTCGGCGAGGCGACGCTCACCCTGGGAGCCGAGACCCGCTCCCTGGCCGAGCTGGAGGTGGAGTTGCCCGCCGCCAGCGCCTGGACCTTCCGCTCCGGGCGCCGCATCCGCATCAGCGGCGTGGTGCAACGCGTGGAAACCGTGGAGCACCGCTTGCGCATTGCGGCCGGCCCGGCCGCCCACGTCCTCGACGACGCGCCCGGTTGGCCCTGGGGAGAGGCGTGGCGCGTCCGGCTGCGGGATCGCGGCCACTACTACCTGAGCCAGCGCGCCTCGGCGGTCTACCTGCCCATGGTCCTGGACGTGCGCGACCGCCGCTCCATCGAGAGCCGCGAGGTGGTGGCCGCCTTCCGCCGCGTGGGCGTGTCCCATATCTTCGCCATCAGCGGCATGAACGTCGCGTTGATCTTCGGCATGCTGATGGCCGCGCAGCGCCTGGTGCTGAGCCGCTTGCAGCCCGGCCAGGGCTGGGTGGGCGCCCCGGACGCCGCCCGCGCGGCCAGCGTCGCGCTGATCTGGTTCTACATTGCCATGATCGGCCTGCCGCCCCCGGCGGTGCGCGCGGCCATCATGGGCTCGGCCCTGGTGTGGCTCGAAAGCCGGGGCGCCCGCACGCAGCCGCTCTATGCGCTCACCGTGACCGGGCTGGCCATGCTCGCCTGGAGCCCGAGCCAGCTCTACGACATCTCGTTCCAGCTCTCGTTCCTGGCCTACGCCTTTCTGGTGCTGGCGCTGGAGTTGGGCGGGCCGCTGCCCCGGCGGCGTTCCGGCTCTGCCTGGCGCGAGTGGATGCGGCGCGGACTGGGGCTGCTGGCCCTGAATGTGGGCGTCACGGGCGTGGTCACCCTGGGCCTCTGGCCCCTGATCGCCGCCCGCTTCGGCACGTTCTCCTGGCTCGTCTTCGCGGGCAACCTGCTGCTGGTGCCCGTGATGGGCGCGGTCATTCTTCCCAGTGCCATGGTGGCCCTGGCCATCAGCGGCGCCATGGCCGGCACCGCGCCGGGGGGTTGGCTGGAGCGCGCCGTGTTCGGCTGGTTGGAAGCCTGCCTCGCCGCATGGTTGTGGCTGTTGCGCGGGGTCGATCGCATCGGCGGGGGCTGGGTGTTTCAGGTGCCCGCCCATTGGTCCGGCCGGCAGGGCCTGCTCTATTACGTCTCCCTGCTGCTCCTGCTGCTGGTGCTGATCCGCATGCGCCGCCGCACGCCTCCGGCCGCGGCCCGCCCGGTCCAGGCCGCGTATGATAATTCGCCAATCTGATCAATGTCATGTCGGAGCGGAAACTCCTCAATTGCCAAAACCCGCGGGCTGACGTTAAAACGGAACAGGCGCTTCCGCGGGCAGGGAACGGCCCGGACGGGAGCGTTCGGCAAGACTCCAACCCACAAGGAGAGGGACACGCCATGGATCAGCACATGCTGCGTCGGATCGAGGCCATGCGAAAGGACCATCCTGAGGTGGAATCCCTGTTGGATGCGCATCGCATCTTGGACGAGAAAGTGTTGGCCTTGGGAGAGCGCTCCCATCTGACGCCGGAGGAGAATCTGGAGTTGGCGCGGTTGAAAAAAGAGAAGCTTCGCGTGAAGGACAAACTGGAGCAGATGGTGCAGGCCCGGTCCGCGTGACGGAACTTCCGTTGCCGGCACCGCACCCGGCCCGGCCAGGGCCCGGGGTGCTCTGAACGATGGAGGCGCTGCGCTATCTTGCCGCGGTGCTGAGCGCCGTGGCGGTGGTCACGGCGGTTCAGGCGTGGCGCGCGCGGCAGCCCGCGGGGCGCGCCGCCGCGCAGCCACCCGGCGATTTCCCGTCCGGCGCCCCGCGCCCCCGTTTCCCCGGGCCGCGCCGCGCCCCGGTTTTCCTTTCTCATGGCGTCCTGCTCGCCGGTTTCGCGCTGCTGCTGGCCTGGGTCAACCGGGAGCTGTCGGCCTTCGCCCTTTCGCAATCGCTGCTCCTGTTGCTGCTGCTCTATCCGCTCGCCGTGCTGGATTGGGTGACGCTGGAGGTGGACCAACGCATCGTGCTGGCGGGGCTGCTGCTGCGCCTGGCCGCGGTGATCGCGGGGGACCGCCTGCACACGCTGGACGCCGTCCTGGGCATGCTGGCGGGAGCGGGCCTGATCACGCTCGCCGCCCTGGCCTACCGCGCCGTGCGCGGCCGCGCGGGCTTGGGAGAAGGCGATGCCGGCGTGCTGGCGCTGGTGGGGGGATTCGTGGGCTGGGACGGGCTGCTCCCGGTGCTGCTGCTGGCCGCGCTGTCGGGCGTGATCGCCGGACTGGCGGTGCTGCTCGCGCTGCGCAAGCCGCTCGATACGCCCATTCCCTTCGTCCCGTTCCTCTGCGCCGCGGCACTGGCGGTGCACGTGGCCCAGCGGCTGGGCTGGACGGGGTTTCCGCTGGGGTAGCGGGCCGAGTCAAACGCATTCTCGAATAGACCGCCAACACTTGCCGGGTAGGATGGGCCTCCGTGCCCGTCCGCGCGTGGAGGTGCCGGCGCCTCGCGCAAGCGTCCGGCGCTGGGCGGGCGGGACGCCCGCCCCACCGATAGCCTTCAAGCCAAGAGCTATGACTTTGCGGGCGCCCTGTAGCTGCCGTTGCTCTGCGGCGACGGGTCCAGTACGGTCAGGGAATAGACCCACTGGAGCGTTGCAATGCCGCTGACCAACACGCTGCAAAATGCGCGCAAGCTCGAAGCCCTGGGCATGCCGGCTGAACAGGCGCGCGGCGTCAGCGAAGTCGTCGAAGAGGCGGTAGCCGCCGTCCAGCTTGACCTGAAGGACTTCATCCGGTCCGAACTGGAGAAGCACACGGCACGTATTGACGCCAAGATCGAAGCGATGCGTGCCGAGATGCACAAGGCCATCCAGGAACAAACCCAGCGCTACATCTTCATCCTGATCGGCCTGCTGTCCTTGGCGGTCACCGTCATCAAGCTCTTCCCCAATCTGCAGTAGGGCGGGACGGGATAGCCCCTTGTGCCGCAAGACCCGGCCCGGCCGCGCTCCGGTCAGCGCACGCCGGCCCGCTCCCGGCCCGGCCTGCCGGACGGAAGCGGGCGCGCCCGGGCCTTCGCCCCTGCCACGTTTGCCCACCCGTGCTATGAGTGCTCAGGGTGGGCCATATCGGTCAGGAGAGCGGCGGCGCACCTGGGTGTGCCCGCGTGGAGGGCAGCGGCAATCGGACTGTTCGCGCTGGCAGGCGTGGCAAGAGCCGATTATGACGAGAAGAACATCGCAGAGATTAGTAGGGCTTTGAAGCAGGGCAGGCCGTTGGACGCTTGCGGGGTATATCCATACGACAAGGCTCAGCAGATACACATCGCGCTACCCCAGATCAGCTGCAAGATCGACTTCCGTACTCAGCTCTGCTTTGCAGGGGCGGTGGCACGGGAGGCGACAGCGGGAATCCCCCCAATCGTCCGCGTCCACTGTAGCGCGATCAAAAAGGGTTATCCGCTCTTCGCGCCGCTGATCGCTTGGGACGACTAAACACATTCCGGGGGTGGACCTGGTGGGCACGGGCACCCGCCGGTCCTCTCCCTCGCGCTTCGCGCGGTCCCTCCCCACCTTGTGGGGAGGGACTCCGTTGGCCCCAGTTGGAGGAATATCGAAATGGAGTGGACGGAGCTGTTGCGAGAATTGGCGCGGACGCTGGCGCACCTGGAGGCCCAGGGGGTGCGCTACGTCAATGTGCCGCCGGACGCGGAGTTGGCGGAACTGCGCGCGGCACAGCCGCCCGCTGCCGCGCCGCCGCCCGCCGCCGACCCGTCGCGGCGGCTCTCCCAACTGATCGAGCACCCTGCGGCGGCGCCCGTTCCGGCCGTCGGGGATCGGCCCCCGGCGGACCCGCTACCCGCCAAGCCCATCGGCGAAATCGCCTCCTTGGAATCCCTTTATCTCCAGTACCGGGGCTGCCTGGCGTGCAAACTCGGCCCGACGCGCAACCGGTTCGTGTTCGGCACGGGGCACGAGCGGCCGCGCTTGCTGTTCATCGGCGAAGGCCCGGGGGCGGAGGAAGACCAGCAGGGGCTGCCGTTCGTGGGGCGCGCGGGGCAGTTGCTCACCGGCATGATCCTGGCGCTGGGCCTCGTGCGGGAGGACGTCTACATCGCCAACGTGGTGAAGTGCCGCCCGCCCGCCAACCGCGCTCCCGAGCCGGACGAGGTCGCCGCCTGCCACCCCATTCTCAAGCGCCAGATCGAGCTGCTGGACCCGGCGCTGATCGTCACGCTCGGCAACGTGCCCCTGAAGGCGCTCAATCCCCGCGCCGCCGGGATCACCAAGGAACGCAGCCGCGTCTTCCAGTTCGAGCGCTGGCCCGTACTTCCCACGTTTCATCCGTCCTATCTGCTGCGCAGTCCGGACGCGATTGGCGATTGCTGGGCGGACTTCCGCCGCGCTTTCGCCCTGGCGTATCCGGGCGCGTAATTCCATTTCGCATTCATTCGCGAAATTTTCCGCACCGTAGGGGCATGCCCTGCCCTGCCCCTCCGGCCGGCCGATAACGAACGATCGAATGCGAAATGGAACGACGCGCGGTTTGCCCGGCCGGACCGCGGCGGGTGGCCACCGGATTGCATGGGAGAGGACACAGTTGCGCGTCGGGGATTCCCAGCCCGACGGCGGTCCAGCAGGGGCGGCAGGGAAGCCGTCCGGGCCCGCTCACCGGGCCCTGCGTTCAGGGACTTGACAGAGGAAAGAAGGCGCTTCGGACCGTCCGCCGCGACACTCGATTTCCGTTGACAGGCCACGCCGGATCGCGTTCGGATACTCCCGAACACGCGCGCGTGTGCGGAGACTGCCATGCCGTCCTCCAACGGGACCTGGCGTCCCGCCGGCACTCGTCAGCCCCGCATACGCGCGCGTGCCCCCGGCCCTACTGCATCCGCACACCGCCATCCACGTTGAGCGCCTGTCCGGTGATGCCGGCGGACGCGCTCGACGCAAGGTACACGACGGCGTTGGCCACTTCGGCCTCGGTGGCCATCCGCCCCAGCGGAATCCCCGCCACCTGGCCCCGCATCAGCTCCTCGTAGGACTTGCCTTCCGCCTGCGCGCGGTCGCGCATCTGGCGCTTGATCCGCTCGCCCTCGATGGGGCCGGGAACGACGGCGTTCACGCGAATGCCGTGGGGGCCCAGTTCCGCGGCGAGGGAATGGCTGAGCCCGATCAGGCCCCACTTGGACGCCGCATAGGGCGTCCGGAGCGGGAATCCGATGCGCCCCGCCACGGAGGAGATGTTGACGATGTTGCCCCGCTTGGCCGCGATCATCCGCTCCGACACGTACTTGGCGCAGTAGAAGGCCCCGCTCAGGTTGATGTCGATCGTCTCGCGCCACTGGTCGCCGGTCACGTCCCGCGCCAAGGCCGTGGGGCCGCCGATGCCGGAGTTGTTGACCAACACGTCGATCTTGCCATAGGCGCCGTGGGCCTGCTTCACCATCGCCGCCACCTCCGCCTCCCGGGCGACGTCAAGCGGGATCGCCAATGGGCGGGTCTGCAGCGCCTTCAGTTCCGCGGCGACCGCCTCCAGTTTTTCCCGCGAGCGGGCGGCCAGCACCACATTGCCGCCCAGGCGCCCGAACGCCAGCGCGATCTCCCGGCCGATCCCGTAGCCCGCTCCGGTGACGATAATCGCTTGATCCGTGAACTCCATGGCCATCGTTCCTTCCCTCAAAGGGGGTGGGCCGCCGCCGCGACGGAGGAGCGGGCGGTTCCACGCCGCCGGGCCATCCCGCCTGCGCGCCGCCCGGGACCCGCCGTGCCGCCGTTCCGCCGCACTCCAGGGTTATGGAACGGTCCTGCCACCCGCGCAAGGGGCGCCGGCGCTTGCTGAGTGGCCGAGGGGGATTTGCCTCCCCCTGGGTTGAGCGAATATAACAGCAGGGACGTCGGCGGCGGCGGCTGACCCGCGCCGGAGATTTCCGAGGGCCTTTCATACCTGGAGCGCGATGACCTTGTGGTGCGCAGCACGCCGGTTGGGACTGGCGGCGGCATTGGGTGCGGCCTGGATGGGGACCGCCGGCGGCGCCCGCGCCGGCGAGGTGACTGCCGCCGTGGCCGCGAACTTCCGCCTCCCGCTGCGCAGCATCGCCGCGCGGTTCGAGGAGCGCAGCGGCCACACGGTGACGCTGTCCTCCGGCTCCACCGGCGCCCTCTCCGCCCAGATCGAGAACGGCGCGCCCTTCGACGTGTTCTTCGCGGCCGACGACGAGCGCCCGGCGCTGCTCGAAAAGGCGGGATTGGGCGTCGCGGGGACCCGCTTCGCCTACGCCCAGGGCGTGCTGGTGCTGTGGAGCGCCCAGCCGGGCGTCGTGGACGACCAGGGCCGGGTGTTGGTGGACGGACAGTTCAAGCGCCTCGCCCTCGCCAATCCCAAGATCGCCCCCTATGGCGCGGCCGCCCTGCAGACGCTCTCGATGCTGGGGCTCTGGGAGGCGACGGAGGGCAAGCGCGTGATCGGAGAAAACCTCGGGCCCACCTACCAGTTCATCGCCAGCGGCAACGCCGATCTGGGATTCGTGGCGCTCTCCCAACTGCGCGCCGATCCCCAGAGCGCGGGCGGCAGCCAGTGGATCGTGCCGGAACAACTGTACAATCCCATCCGGCAGGAGGCGATTCTGCTGCGCCACGGCAAGAACAATCCGGCCGCGGTGGCGTTGTTGGCCTATGTGCGCACCCCGCGGGTGCGCGCGCTGTTGCGCGACCTGGGCTATGACCTGCCGTGACGGGTCCGAACGGAGCCATGAACGCCCTGCAGACCGACTGGCAAACGATCGTCCTGACGTTGCGCCTGGCCCTGACCAGCACGGGGGTGTTGTTGCTCCTGGGCACGCCGCTCGCGTGGTGGCTGGCGCGCACCCGCTCCGGGGCCAAGGACGTCGTCAGCGCCCTGGTCACGCTGCCGCTGGTGCTGCCCCCGACCGTGCTGGGCTTCTATCTCCTGGTGCTGCTGGGTCCGGCGGGGCCGATCGGCCGGGTGACCCAATCCCTCGGCTTGGGGCTGCTGGTGTTCAGTTTCCCGGGGCTGGTCGTCGGCTCCGTCGTGTACTCGCTGCCGTTCGTCGTGCAGCCGTTGCAGAACGCCTTCGAGGCGATTGGCGCCCGGCCCCTGGAGGTGGCCGCGACCCTGCGGGCGTCCCCGTGGGACCGCTTCTTCACGGTGGCCGTGCCCCAGGCGCGGCCCGGCTTCCTCACGGCGGCGATCCTGGGGTTCACCCACACCGTGGGGGAATTCGGCGTCGTGCTGATGATCGGGGGCAGCCTGCCGGGCGCGACCCGCGTGCTCTCGATCGCCATCTATGAACACGTCGAAGCGCTGGAATATCCCGCGGCCCATGCGCTGGCGGGGGCGATGGTCGTGTTCTGCCTGGGCGTCCTGCTGGCGCTCCACGCCGTCAATCGCCGCCTGCGCCGGGCGGGCACGTGAACGGGATCCGCGGCAGCTTCCAGGTTCAGTGGCCCGCCTTCACGCTGGCGGCGGAGTTCGCCCTGCCCGGACGGGGGGTCACGGCTCTGTTCGGGCCGTCCGGCTCGGGCAAGACGACGCTGCTGCGCTGCATCGCCGGCCTGGAACGGGCGCACGGGGGAAGCCTGCACGTGAACGGCGACTGCTGGCAGGACGATGCGCGACGCCGCTTCCTGCCCACGCACCGCCGGCCGCTGGGCTATGTGTTCCAGGAACCGAGCCTGTTCGCCCATCTTTCCGTGCGCCGCAACCTGGAATACGGCTGGGCGCGCACGCCCCCCGCGGCCCGCCAGGTCTCCTTCGACCACGCGGTGGACCTGCTGGGGCTGCGCCCGCTGTTGGACCGGGACCCAGCCCGGCTCTCCGGCGGCGAGCGCCAGCGGGTGGCCATCGCCCGGGCGCTGCTGACCAGCCCGCGGCTGCTGCTGATGGACGAGCCGCTCGCGAGCCTGGACGCCGCCAGCAAGGCGGAAATCCTGCCCTACCTGCAGCGGCTGCACGACAGCTTGTCCGTGCCGCTGATCTACGTCAGCCACGCGCTGGACGAGGTGCTGGCCCTGGCGGATCACATGCTGCTGCTGGAAGGCGGGCGCATCCGCGCGGCCGGGCCGTTGGACGCGGTGCTGGCGGCGCCGCAATTTGCCGCGCTGCGCGATCCCGACATCGGCACGGTCTGGCGCACGGTCGTGGCGGAGCACGACGCGGACTATCGCCTCACCCGGCTCGAGGCCGCCGGGGGCTCCCTGCGCGTGCCGCGCTTGGACCTGCCCATCGGGGCGGCGGCCCGCGTGCGGGTGTTGGCGCGGGACGTGAGCCTGGCCCTGCACCCGCCCGAGGGGTTGAGCATCCTCAATGCCATTCCCGCCCGCGTGGTTTCCGTGGCCGAGCACGGCCCCGCCCAGGCGCTCGTGCGCCTGGAGGCCAACGGGGACTTGCTGCTGGCGCTGATCACCCGCTACTCGGCGCACCGGCTGGGATTGCAGCCCGGTCAGCCGGTGCACGCCCTGGTCAAAAGCGTGGCGCTGCTCGCCGGGGCAGGGGCCTCCCCCATGTGAGCGCTTGGGGTTTGTGACGCGTGGGCGGCTACCGCTCCGCTTCCAGCTCGCGATGAGCTTGCTGCACGTGCTGAATGTGGGTGGAAATCTCGTCCAGGCGGCGGCGAAAATCGGGCAATTGCGAACTGCGCGCCACGCCGAGCAGCGCCAGGTCGCGCTCGAGGGCCTTGAGGGCTCCGCCGGTCTGCTCCAGCGCGCGGATCGTCTCCACCCACGCCCGGCTGGTGCGCCGGCTCTCTTCCATCTGTTGCCGGAGGAGGGCCATCCCGGCGTCCAGCCGTTGGCGCTCCGGCCCCTCCCCCAAGGTGGCCCAGCGGGCGGACTGCGCGGTCAATTGCCGGTTGAGGGCGCGCACGCGGTCATTGTCCCCGGTGGCGATCAACGCGTGCATGCGCCGCAGCAGCGTCGTCAACTCCGCGCCGGTGAAATCCTCCAGGGTCAGCAGCAGCGCGTGCCGCTGGGCGGGATCGTCCTGGGCCACGGCCAGGGTGCGCCGCAGCCGGCGCGCCGCCCGGCGCAACCCCCACGCCAGGCCGAGGGCATGGCGCCCATCGATGGAGCGGGCGAGCGCGAGGCTCACGCCGCCTTCCCGCGCCAGCCAGCGCAGCACGGGCACGCCGACCCACCAGCCGGCCACCACGGCCGCCGCGCCGAGGGCGAGCGGGAGCAGGCCCCCCCAAATGACACTCAGGCTGAACATGGCCCCCGTCGGATCGATCCGTCCACAGGTGAGACCTTTGTGCAAATGCCGGGCTCATGTAGGGGCGGATCGCGATCCGCCCCTAGACACCTGAAATTCCTCGATCTCGGTCAGGGTCCTCATGCTTCGCCACGCGGGAATTTGAGAGCGCACAACAAAACCGCGAACTACCTCAACACAAAGGACACAAAGACCACAAAGGAGCGCAAAGAACAGCGAATTTTTCACGCCGACTGATCGAGCGATTTGAGCGAACAGC
>JBGPEV010000049.1:0-10113 GCA_041482995.1 bacterium
CAAGTCGGAGACCACGTTCATGTTGTGCTCGACCATCAGCACGGTGCGGTTCCGGGCGGCGTTGCGGATCAACTGGCTGATCCGCCCGATGTCGTCGTGGGCCAGCCCGGCCATGGGCTCGTCCAGCAGCAGCATTTCGGGTTCCAGCGCCAGCGTGGTGGCGATCTCCAGCGCCCGCTTGCGGCCATAGGGCATTTCCACCGCGGGCAGATTCCAGAACGACTCGATGCCCACGGCGGCCAGCAATTCCATCGCCCGCTCGTGCAGCCGCTCCAGTCCCCGTTCCGAGCGCCAGAAATGGAACGACGTGCCCAGTTGCCGCTGCAGCGCCACGCGGACGTTTTCCCGTACCGAGAGATGCGGGAACACGGCGGAAATCTGGAAGGAGCGCACGAGGCCCCCGGCCGCGATCGTCGCTGGCGCCTGACGGGTGATGTCCTGTCCCTTGTAGAGAATGCGCCCCCGGGTGGGCGGCAGGAACTTGGTCAGCAGGTTGAACACCGTCGTTTTGCCCGCGCCGTTGGGGCCGATCAACGCGTGGATGCTGTGCCGGCGCACCTGCAACGAGACATCGCGCACGGCGATGAAGCCCTTGAATTCCTTGGTGAGATTTTCCGTTTCCAGAATAATGTCCTGCGCCATGGCGGGCACCGGGTGTTGCAAAATGACGGCAGCCGGCAGGCTGGATATCGGGCGGGTTTCCCCGCAATTGCGCCCGTGGGGCGGAATTGCGCATCTGTCACCTAAGCGGGATCGGACCGCCTTGTCAAGCCGCGCGGCCACGGCCCCGCCGTGCCGCCCGGCGCGGTTGCGGATCGGGGCCGGCGCTGGACCCAAGGCCGATGGCGTAGCTGAGCGCGACCGAGAGCAGCGCCAACGTCCAGACGACCGTGGCGCCGGTCGGGAGATCCCACCACGCCGAGAGCAGCAGCCCGATTGCGTAGGCCAGGATGCCCAGACCATAGGAAATCCAGAGCCGGCCGGCCCCGGCGAGCCGCCGCGTCGCCAGCGCCGGGATGACCAGGGTCGCGAAGACGAGGAACACGCCGACGAGCTGCACCGAGGCGGTCACCGCCAGCGCGAAAATGACGTAGAACCCCGCGCGGCCCAGCCGCCGGCGGAAGCCGAACCAGGCCACCAGCAGCACGGCATAGAGGGCACCGTGCCCCAGCACCTCCGCCGGGCGCACCCAGATCACTTGGCCCACCAGCAGGTCCTTCAGGTGCTCGCCGCCGTGGGGGTTGCCGGCCAGCAGCAGGATCGCGCCGGTCGAGGCGAGCACGAATGAGACCCCGATGAGCGCCTCCTGCACCTCGGGCCAACGCCGCTCGGTGGCGTTGAGCGCGGCGGAGCCGAGCAGGGCCGCCCCGCCCGCGGCGATCTGCACGCCCCAGCCATGGGGCTGCCCGCCGAGCGCGTCGGCGACGATGACGCCGAGCCCGGCGATCTGGGCGACGGCGATGTCCATGAAGATGATGCCCTTGGCCAGCACCTCTTGGCCGAGCGGCACGTGGGTTACCACCACCAGCACCCCGGCCAGGAACGGAAACAGCAGCAGGCTCAGGTCGAACCCCTCGATCGTCATCGGAGCGGCTCCAGCAGGCGGGAGAGGGTATCGTCGAATAGGCGGAACAGGTCGGTCGCCTGCGGCGTGCCGCCGATGGTGAACGGCAGAGCCACCGCCGGGATGCCCATCCGCTCGGCGACGAAGCGGCTGGGGCGGTCGTCCTGGTAGCCCCCGCGGATCACCATGCGGGCGGGGTGCGCGCGGAGTTGCGCCATCAACTGGTTCAAGTGCGCCGTGCTGGGCGGCACGCCCGGCTTGGGTTCGAGCGTGCCCACCTCCTCGATGCCCAGCCACGCGAACAGGTACGTCCAGTCCTTGTGGTGCACCACCACGGGCACGCCCTTCAGCGGCGCCGCCTGCGCCTTCCAACGGGCGCTGGCCTCCGCCCAGCGGCGGGAAAAGTCGGCGCCGCGCTGCGCGTAATCCTGAGCGTGTGAGGGATCGAGCTGCTCGAAGCGCTGCGCGAGGGAGGCCGCCACGCGGGCGATGTTGCGCGGGTCGGTCTGGATGTGCGGGTTGCCGGCGGCGTGCACGTCGCCCTGCGCCCGGTCCACCTGGGCGGGCGCCTCAAGCAGCGGAACCATCGCCGCGGCCTCGAGGTACCCGGGCGTGCCGGGCTGGATGTTGGGGTTGGCCGACTGGAGCAGCAGCACGGGCAGCCAGCCGACCTCCAGTTCCGCGCCGGTGCAGAGCACCAGGTCGGCGTTGCGAACGCGGGCGATCAGGCTCGGCCGGGCCTCGATGTGATGGGGGTCCTGCAGGCCCGAGGTGGCGCTCTGGGCCGAAACGAAGTCCCCGCCCAACTCCCGGGCCAGCGCCGCCCATTCCGGCTCGCAGGCGAACACGTTCACCTTGGCCCGGGCCGCGCCCGGATCCAGCACGGCCAGGACGCCAGCCAGGGCGAGCCCGAGGAACAGCGCTTTGAAGGACATCGCGGTTTTCACGGCGGCGGTCTCAATAGGTGTGGGCGGGGTGGGCACCGGCGGTGATCGTGTACTGGAGGTACCAGCGGTTCACCGCCGCGCCGGGCTGGGTCTCGTCCCGGCTGTATTGAAAGCGGATCTGGCTGAATTCGCTCGGGTCGAACTCGATCATGGCGCTCGTCAGGCGGGGCGTGCGTCCGGCGGGGCCGAGCAGCGTGCCGGCGGCCAGGGGGTCCTTGGGCGCGTCTGCCTTGACCTCGGCCTGGCGGAGCGCCACGCGCCAGCGGAAGAGGAACTGGTAGCGGCCCTGCACGTACCAGCCGGCCTGATGCCCGGCGTTGCCGCCCCGGAAATCGACCGCCGTCGGCGCCGCGCCGGACGGGTCGAGCGTGTAGGCCCCGCGTTCCTCGCGCCGCATGACTTCCGCCTGGAGCTTGAGGTTGCTGGAAGCAGAGTTGCCGGCGGGCGCCCACTTCCAAACCAGGCTGGCGATATCGACGCGGGAATCGCCCGAGAAGGAGGTCTCGGGCGCCGACGCGTCGCCCGTCGTGCGCCCATCGGCGCGGGCGTTCAGACGGGAAAATCCGGCCAGCCAACTCGCGCTCTCGCCCAGATCGCCGCCGGCCTTGACGAACCCCGCGTCGGCGCCGTTGCCCTTGTCGCCCGCGCCGCCGGACGGAAAGCTTGCCCCGCGGAAACGCTCCAGGCCGATCTCCAGCAGAAAATTGGTGGGCGCCACCCAGCGCGCCTGCACGCCATCGTCCCCGAACTGCCCGCCCAGCAGCGCCTGGTAGGGCAGGGGCGGCTCGAAGAAGTCGTCGGCGTGGCGGTGCACGCCGTTCACGTATCCGATGCCCGAGAAGAACCGGCCGAACTTGAGCGAGAAGCCGGCGGGCAGCGCCGTGGTCTGCAGGAACGCCTCCTCGACGCCGGCGCCGCCCTCGGGCGCGAAGGAGAAGTTGACGCTGCCGTAAAGGTAGGGATCGATATTGCCGTAGACCGTGATCTCCGATTCGCCCAGGTTGAACCCGCTGCCGCCCAGGCCCGTCTCTTCGCCCAGCGCGAAGCCGGGCAGGGAGAACGGCCGCTCCTTCGAGAACTGCGCATAGTAACCGGTCAGCACCAGCCCGATGTTCGGGTTCCAACTGGCGCCGCCCGGGGTCTGGGCGCGTGCCACGGCGGCGAAGGCCAGCGCAGCGATTGCACCGGCCGCGACGCGCGCGGCCATAGGCCAGCGATGACACACGGACGTGCTCCTCCTCCCAAGGCCGCAGGGCGCCCCCGCCTGCACGAGGCGCGGGGTGGCACCTTGCGGCGTGACCCGGCGAAACAGTTGAGGGTGATCCCTGCGGTCAGGCGAGAGGCGGAGCGCGGGCGTTGGCGGCGAGCAGGGGCCGCTGGAGCGCGAGCAGCGGCGGGGGGCGATACTGGGCCGTGTACGCCTGCGGAGGCGGCCCTGGCAGGACGTTTGCGCTTACGGCACCGGCCGCCGCCGCCACGCACAACGCGCAGGCGGCCAGCGCGGGATGGGGATGGCCCAGGTGCGCGAGGCTGTGCAACTCGTAGCGATACTGGCTCCACCACACCAGCAGCGCCAACGCGGCGGCCAACGCAATGCGCCCGGCGGTTCCCTTCCCCATGGGACCTTTCCCGATGGAACCCTGTTAAGAAAGCGGCACGCGTGGATCGCGGAAAAGACCCAACGACTTCGCCGTCCAGCGGGGAAACTCAGCGGATGTTATTCATGAAGAGATGCATCAAGCAAGCATTAACGGCTCTCATGGCGCTGGTTGTGGGCGGGCTGTTCATCTGGGAGCTCGCACGGGCCGAAAATCAGCCGCTCATGACCTACAGCGTTGACCTGGTCTCCGACTACGTGGCCCGCGGCGAGGACCTCTACGTTCGGCGTTTCGCCAAGAGCGGGGAGGCCCACACCGCTGTCAACATCGCCCCGGCGGTCCAGCCCTCTGTCACGTTCCATGGTCCGAGCGGACTCTCGCTCAATCTTTGGGGCAGCTTCGCGCTGGCGGACCGCGCGGATGACGCCAAAAAGCGGTTCGTGGGTCTGGGCCGGGACGACGAGTTGGACTACACGCTCGCCTTCGATTGGTCCAACCGTCTGGGCGAATTCACGGCGGCGCTCATCTACTACTCCTACTTCGACGCCTGCTACGGGTCGGAAAGGGACTGCACGTCCGCATACCTCGCGGCCAGTCCGCCGGCCCCCGTGCCACCGGACGCGATGATCAAGTGGGCCATGCCGTTTGCCAAGTCCGTGAATCCCCACTTCTCCTTCTTTGCCAACCCCACGCCGGGCGCGTGGTATGCGGTATTGGGAATCTCCGGAGGAGAGCGTGTGTCTTGGGCTGCGAGCCTGGGCGAAGCCGGTGGGGGGATCAAGGACCTTACGGCCAAGATCAGCCTCGCGTTCGGAGACGTCTCGGTGTCCGCCAACGGGGCCTACCGGCCCAACCCCGAGCTGGCCGGACCCTACGGCAAGGACGGCACATACACCGTGCAGGGCAAGACTCAGCACTATCCTCCGGCGATCTTCTGGCTCAGCGTTGCCTGGGGCGGCAGAATCGCTGCGCAGTAGCTGGCCGAAGGCACGCAAGGTTGACTAATGCTAGTTCTTTGCAATAGTATCGATTGGTGCAGTTCGCTGGCGATGTCGGGATGCAGGCCGGCGATGCAGCGTACGGAATCGCGCACGGCACGGCGTGCGTAGCCAAGCGTTCTTGTTCCCGGAGTCGTTGGCCCATGCAGCCGCGTCACCCATGCCACCTCGCGATTGCCGTAGCTGCGGCTCTGGCCGTGCTGTTCACGCAGCAGTTCCTTTCCGTCCATGAGTTGCAGCACATCGGTGAGACAGACTCGTCTCACTGCCCGTACGCGCCCCTGACCGCCGCCGCCGGTGGGGCCGTGCTGCAAGCACCGCCCACCCTGACGCCACCACCGGTGGCCGCAGTAAGTTACCCGATACCGCTGACGCGCGGCAGCTGGGTAGCCGTCGTTCCGCAACAGGCCCGCGCGCCGCCCCAAGCCTGATCCGTCTCTCGCTTCCACAGTATCTCTGCTTGTAATGATTCGGTTCGCCGACACGCCGGTGGGCCGTATGGGCCGGTTCGCTCCTGGACCCGGCCGTGAGAGGAGGATTCATGCTGCACGTTATTTCGTGCCGGCTGCGGATTTGGTCGTTGGCGCCGCTTCTGCTGCTCGTTTCCGCCGGATCGGGAATCTCCCAGTCCGGGATGGCCATGCGCGGCGGCGCCGCCAGTTCCAACCCCAACATCGGCGTGGTCTTGAATGGCTTCTACTCCCAGTTCTCCAAGGATGCCCCGTTCTCCGTGCCCGGCTTCGTGCTGGGAGGAGAATCCGGCCCAGGGCCGGCCGGCCTCAATCTGGGGGAATCCGAGATTGGTCTCTACGGCAACATCGACCCCTACTTCTTCGGCAGCGCGGTAATCTCCTTCTCATCCGCGGGGGAAGCCGCGGTGGAAGAAGCGTTCATTCAGACCACGTCGCTGCCCGGCGGATGGGTGTTCAAGGCCGGACGCTTCTTCTCGGGCATCGGCTATCTGAATAGCGCCCACCGCCACGCCGATGACTTCTTCGATGCGCCGCTGCCCTATCAGGTGTTCCTTGGCGGGCAATTCGGCGACGACGGCGTGCAGATGCGCTGGATCGCACCCACCGACCTGTACCTGGAAGTCGGCCTGGAGAAATTCCGCGGCGAAGGCTTTCCAGGTGGCGGCGCCCCCAATCATGGCGCCGGGACCGGTGCCGGCTTCCTCAAGCTGGGGGGCGACCTGGGGGTGAGCCACAACTGGTTGCTGGGGCTTTCGCAAATCCAAACCCAGGCCATCGACCGGCAGACGGGCGAAGACCCGGCCCTGCCGGAATCCAGCTTCACGGGTGACTCCACCCTCAACCTCGTCAGCTTCGTGTGGAAATGGGCGCCCCTGGGCAACCCCAAGACCACCAACGTCAAGGTGCAGGGCGAGTTCTTCCAGCGGGTGGAGAATGGACAATACATCCTCGACCCGGCGGGCATGCCTGTGGCGATCAATGTGAAGGACGCCAACAAGGCGACGCAGTCGGGCTGGTACGCGCAAGCGCGCTTTCAGTTCCTGGAGCGCTGGCGCGTCGGGGTGCGGCAGGCGTCCGTCAAGGCGGACGCGCTGAAGGACCTCGCGGCTGCCGGTACGGTGCTCAATGGTGACGGCAAGAGCACTTCCATCAGCAGCGCCATGGTCGAGTTCGACCCGTCGGAATTCAGCCAGGTGCGCCTGCAGTACAGCAGCGACATGACGAACCCCAAGGAGACGGTGGGCCGCTGGTACCTGCAATACATCGTCACCCTGGGCGCCCATGCCGCGCACACCTATTGATCCCCGCACCGTTATGCTTGGAGTTACATCGACGAATGCCATGTTATTGCTCAAGACATTCCTGCTCGGAACGACCCTATTGCTGGCGGTTGCGACGCCCAGTTGGGCCAAGCTGAACGTCTTCGCCTGCGAGCCGGAATGGGCCGCTCTGGCCCAGGAACTGGGAGGCGGGGACGTTTCCATCTACAGCGCCACGACCGGCCTGCAGGACCCCCACCAGATCCAGGCCAAGCCCAGTTTGATTGCCCGCGTGCGCAATTCGGACCTGCTCATTTGCACCGGAGCGGAACTGGAGATCGGCTGGCTGCCCGTGCTCCTGTTGCAGTCGGCCAACGGCCGGGTGCAGGCGGGCGCGCCGGGACACTTCGAGGCGGCCGAGTATGTGCCCCTGCTCGAGGTGCCTACCCTCGTGGACCGCGCGCAAGGCGACGTGCACGCGGCGGGCAATCCCCACATCCAGACGGACCCCCGCAACATCGCCCGCGTGGCCAAGCCGCTCGCGGAGCGCCTGGCCGTGCTGGACCCGGAACACGGCGCCGCCTACGGACAGCGCCTGGCCGACTTCTCGCGCCGCTGGGAGCAGGCGATTGCGCGCTGGCAGACCGAGGCCGCTCCGCTCAAGGGCGCGCCGGTTGTGGTGAATCACAAAGGCTGGATCTACATGTGCAATTGGTTGGGATTGCGGGAAATTGCGTACCTGGAGCCGAAACCGGGGATTCCGGCCAGCAGTGCCCACTTGAATGATTTGGTGACCTTGTTGAAATCCAATCCTGCGCGAATGATCGTTCGCGCGGCGTATCACGACGATCGTGCTTCCATATTCCTCTCTGAGCGGGAACACATACCGGAGGTCGTTCTACCCTTCACAATTGGTGGCACACCAGTGGCGAAGGATCTATTCGCTCTCTTTGATGACACCGTCAATCGGCTCTTGCGAGGTCTGCGCGGATGATCGGCGGCTTCGACGTATCCCTGTTGCTGTTTCCCTTCCTGGCCGGCGTGCTCGTGGTGATTACCCACGTGCCGCTCGGCCAGGAGGTGTTGGCCAAGGGCATCATCTTCATGGACATCGCCGTGGCCCAAATCGCGGGCCTGGGCGTGATCGTGGCCGACGCCTTGGGCTGGGAGGCCCACGGCTGGGCGGTACAGTTCTTTGCCGGCGGCGCGGCGCTGCTCGGTTCGCTCGTGCTCAACTGGACGGAGCGGCGCTGGCCGGAGATACAGGAGGCGCTGATCGGCGTTTCCTTCGTGCTGGCCTCCACCGGGGCGATCCTGCTGCTCGCGGGTAATCCTCACGGCGGCGAGCACCTGAAGGACCTGCTGGTGGGGCAAGTGATTTGGGTGCGCCCCGCCGAGGTGTGGGGTCACTGCGCGCTCTACGCGACGCTGCTGGTGGCATGGTTCGGCTTCCGCCAACGGCTCGGACGACCGGGCTTCTACGTGATCTTTGCCCTGGCGGTCACCGCGTCCGTGCAACTGGTTGGCGTGTTTCTGGTCTTCGCCACATTGATTCTCCCGGCTCTCGCCACCCGCGGCATCGCGCCCACGCCCCGACTCTGGATTTCCTATGGCCTGGGCATCATCGCCTATGGAGCTGGGCTGGGGGCATCGGCATGGCTGGACCTTCCCACCGGCGCGGCCGTCGTGTGGGCCATGGCGTTGCTGGGCTGGGGGTTCGGCGGGGGAATCCGGAATTTTGTTAAGATGTAACCCGACACCCCGAGCGCATTCCGTAGCCCAGCAGCCGCCTCGTGCCCAACTGCGGAGGATGCCCGATTTTTGAGCAAACAACCGAGAAACCGAATCAATTTTTGGCAGTTTCTCGCTCATCGGTTGGATTTCTTTAACATTTTTAATAAACGGATCAGCATCTTAGTTCTTCCATCGCGCCACGGCACAGTCAGTGCTCTGTTCGCGATGAGAAACCGAGGCGATGCAATCCGTTGCATTCGCCTGGGCAGGGGCCATTTGGCCGATCACCTGGCCGCCGCTGGCCGGCCAGCAGTTGTCACACATGCGAGTCGGGGTTCCCCAGGAGCCCGCAGGCTCCCGTCTGGAGAAAGCATTCATGAAGACTTGGATCAAACAAGCCTTGGCCTCCATCATGGCGCTGGGGGTGGTCGCGGCCGTGTTCAATTTGGCTGCGTTTGCGCAGGCGCAAGCGCCCATGGCGCCCATGCCTCCTCAAATGGCGATGCCGCAGCCCCCGCCGGAGGAGAAGCCGCCCCAGGTCCTTGGAATGGATTTCACGGGCTACGTGGATGCCGGCTTTGTGCAGTTCACGAAGGGGAGGGGAGAATTGGCCCTCGTGTCACCCGATGGCAAGAACTTTGCCCACGCGCGCACACACGATTTCGACAATGGCGTGGTCAACCTGCAGAACTTGAGCCTGAACTTGAACAAAGCACCCGAGACCGGATTCGGGGGCATGATTGACCTCACGGTCGGGAAGGACGCCGACACGATCGCCGCCTACGGCACAATCGACAAGGACAGGGGGCCGGCCGGAGGTGCCAATCAGATGTTCGATGTGACTCAACTCTTCGCCTTCTACGGATTCGGCTCGGGGTCCTTGATCCTTGGCAAGTTCGTCACCCATTCCGGCCAGGAAGTCATCAAGCGCCGTGACGACACCAATTTCTCCGGTTCGATCCTGTTCGGCTTTGCCATCCCCTTCACGCACACCGGCATTCGCGCGACCTACAGGCCAGCCGATTCCTTGACGCTGATTCTTGGCGCCAACGAAGGCTGGGACACGATCGAGAGTAAGAACGACGGCACGACCACGGAACTTGGGTGGGAATGGGTTCCGACAAAGGCATTCTCCTTTTTTGGCAGTATCTACAGCGGCAAGGAGAAAATCTTCAACTACCCCAAGACGGTGCTCTCCGGCGCCGATACCGGGACGCGCAACCTGATCGACATGGTCTTCACTTTCAATGTCTCCGATGCGCTGAGCTTGGTGTTGAACTACGACACCGGCAGCCAGGAGAATGCCCCGCTGCTGAGCGGCAAAACGGGCGCGGCCACTTGGGGCGGATTTGCTGGTTACGCCAACTACACAATCAACGACAGTTGGCGCACCTCGTTGCGGGTCGAGAGCTTTAACGACTCGGATGGCTATCGCTCCACCGTGGAGCCGGGAAAAACCGAGGGTCCGACGTGGTCGGAGCAGACCATCACTGTCGCCTACATGGGGATCAAGAATCTGGAGCTGCGGGGCGAGTTACGG
>JBGPEV010000050.1:0-10088 GCA_041482995.1 bacterium
AACGGTGGACTCGTAATGACAAGATTGATGCTTGCGTCGGACAGGGAATGCAGAAACTCAATGGAATCCCCAATGAACGCCTTCCCCAGCCCTGTCTCAAATCCAAGTCGCATTCGGCGCCTGCTGGTCTCGAATTCTTGTAGACTCGGAGTCTGTAGATTTGGAGTCTACCTCCCGGCATTCTATCAGAATGCCGCCCCAGAAGAACCACGATCTGCGCGCTGTCTTTGCCGACAAGGTGCGGGCTCTACGAGTGGCAAGAGGGCTCTCGCAGGAAGCGCTTGCCGATCTTGCTGGCTTGCACAGGACATATGTCAGCTCCGTCGAACGGCGCGAAAGAAACGTCACAATCGAAACCATCCAGAGACTTGCCAAAGCGCTCGGAGTTGATCCTGAAGTTCTGCTACGGGGGGGACGATGAAACCCCACCCCGACAAAGCAATCATGGATCGCCTGTTTCCACATATTCGGGACTATCAGAGGCTTGCGACCCGTCACGGCGTCCGCGATATTTTCCAGGACAATGGAGGCAAACTGCTGCAGATCGCTCTGGTCACTGGCCTTCGTTTGCTGAAATCGCGGGAGGGCAACGACGCAAAGGATGAGGATGGAAATGAGTACGAACTTAAGTCTGTGAACGCGCTGCTGACAAAAAACTTCTCGACGCACCACCACATCAACCCAACGATTATTGCGAAGTACAGGCAAGTTGATTGGATTTTTGCCGTCTACGAATCGATTGAACTCAAAGCGATTTACCGATTGACGTCTGCCCAGATAGAGCCGTTCTTTGCCAAGTGGGAAGCAAAATGGCACGAAGACGGGCAGCGGGACATCAACAATCCAAAGATCCCCCTAGCCTTTGTAGAGAAGACAGGTCGCCGCATCTTTCAAGCGTAGATCCATAGCGGTGAACAGTTCAGGATTCCCATGCTCCCCAACCAGCGCCACCGGTTCTCGCTCCCCGAGGGGATGCACTACCTCAATTGCGCCCAGCTTTCGCCGCTGCTGAAGACGGTGGAGGAGGCGGGCATCGCGGGCATCCGCCGCAAGAGCGTACCCACGCGCATCCAGGCGGCGGATTTCTTCACGGAGACGGAGGAATTGCGCGGGCTGCTGGGAAGCCTGATCCACGCGCCGGCGGAGCGGATCGCCCTGATTCCGGCGGTGAGCTACGGCATCGCCATCGCCACCCACAACGTGCCGCTGCGCCGCGGGCAGAACGTGGTGCTGGCGGCGGAGGAGTTTCCCAGCAACGTCTACGGCTGGCGGGAGCGCTGCCAGGAGGCGGGGGCCACGGTGCGCACGGTGCCGCGCCCCGGCGACGAGCAGCAGCCGGCGCGCGCCTGGAGCGACGCGTTCGTTTCCGCCATCGACGCCGACACCGCCGTGGTGAGCCTCACGGCCGTGCATTGGACCGACGGCACGCGCTTCGATCTGTCCGCCATCGGGGGCCGCGCACGCGAGGTGGGCGCGTTCTTCATCCTGGACGGCACGCAATCGGTGGGCGCGCTGCCGTTCGACTTTGCGGCCGTGCAACCGGACCTGCTGGTGTGTGCGGGGTACAAGTGGCTGCTGGGGGCCTACCAGTACGGCTTCGCGGCCCTGGGCGACCGGTTGATCGGCGGCAAGCCCTTCGAGCACAACTGGATCGCGCGGGAGCACAGCGAGGACTTCGCGCGGCTGATCGACTACCGCGACGGCTTCCAGCCCGGCGCGCGGCGCTTTGACGTGGGCGAGCGCTCCAACTTCATCCACGTGCCCATGTTGATCGCGGCCGTGCGGCAAATCCTGGACTGGGGGGTGGACGCCATCCAGCAGTATTGCGCCGGCCTGCAGCCCGCGCTGGCGGAGGCCTTGGGCGAAGGTCCGGTTCAGATCGCTCCCGCGGCCGACCGGGGTGCGCACCTTTTCGGCATTCGCCTGCCCGCCGCGGCCTCGGCGCGCTCCCAGGCCATCGTGGAGGAGTTGAAGCGCCGCGACGTGCACGTGTCCCTGCGCGGCACGTCCATCCGCGTCTCCCCCCACGTCTACAACACGGCCGACGACATGGTGGCCCTGGCCGAGGCGCTGCGGGCGGTCGCCCACTAAGAGCGCGTAACAAAACTGCGAACCCCCTCAACACAAAGGACACAAAGACCACGAAGGAACACAATGGACAGCAGATTTTTTGCGCAGACCCATCGAGCGATCTGAGCCAATCTGGCGTTGTGGTGTGGCGCTTCACCATTCTCAGAACTGCCGCCACGAGGAGCAAGATTTCCCTTTTGCTCTTCGTGGTCGGCGCCTGCCCTCGAGCGCAGCGAAGGGTGTTTCAGCAGTTTTGTTAGACGCTATCGCTCACGTGCGTCCCGGTGCCGCCGGTTCCCGCACTCCCCAGCGGAACAGGAACGCCGCGGCCACGAGGATGGCGGCGATGATCCCGAACGCCGGGCGGAAGTCCTCGCGCCCGAGCCCCGCGATCAGCACGCCCGCCAGCAGCGGCCCGCTGGCGTGCCCCACGTCGAAGAGCGTGCCGAACGTGCCCATGGCCGCCCCCAGGTCCCGCTCCCGGCACAGGTCGGCCACCAGCGCCGCCGCGGAGGAGGTGACCACCGCCTCCCCCAACCCGAATACGGCGCTCAGCCCCAGCAGCAGCGGGAACTCCCGCGTCCAGGGGATGAGCGCGAAGGGAACGGCGCAGAGGAACATGCCCCAGAAGAGCAAGCCGTGCCGCCCGCGCCGGTCGGACCAGCGGCCCAGCAGCGGCTTGCTGGCCAGGGTGGTGACGGCCTGCACGGCCCAGAGCAGCCCGGCCTGCAAGGGGGAGAATCCACACAGCGCCACCGCGTAGACGGGCAGGAACGCCTCCAGCGCGCCGACGGACAGATTCTGCACCCCCTCCAGGTTGCTGGTGAGCAGCACGCGCCGATCCAGCAGGATCTCCCGCACGCCCGCGCGGAAGCGGCCCCAGACCGAACGCAGCGTGCGCGTCGTATCCGGCTGCGCATCGTGCCTCTGCCCCCGCAGCGTCCAGAGCGCCAGCAGCAGCGCCGCCATGCCGAGGGCCGCCACGACGCCGTAGACGACGTGGAAGTGGGCCACGCGCGGGCCCAGCGGCCCCGCCTGCACAGTGAGCAGCCAACCTCCCAGCGGCGCGCCCAGCAGGTTGCCGATGATGGTGACGGACGTGAACCACGCCAGTCCCTCGGCGCGCCGGTCACCCGCGGCGGACACCACCACCGCCATGGAGACCGGGCCGAAGATGGCGGTGGCAAAGCCGTGCAGAAACCGGACGATCAGCAGCGCTGGGTAGGACTCCACGAACAGGTACGCGAAGGGGACGAAGGCGAACACGCCCAGCGCCAGCAGCAGCATGCGGGTGCGCCCGACCGCGTCGGAGAGCACGCCGGCGGGCATCTTGAACAACACGCCGGTCAGGGTCGAGATGCCCACGGCCAATCCCACGCCCTCCGGCCCGGCCCCCAGCGCCACGGCAAACAGCGCCAGCACGGGGGTGCGGGCCAAGGCGTAGGAGGCGCGCGCCAAAAAGCCGACGGTGCAGAGGGCGGCCAGTGGGGAGAGGATGGAGATCGCCACGGTTGTCAGACCCACAAGCTCTTGATCAACAGGCCGGCCGCGGCGCCCGCCAGGATCAAGAACGGCTCGGGAATCTTGAAGCGTTGCGTCACGCCCAAGGCAACCAAAGCGATGAGCACGGTGGGCCAGTCGAAGATGGCGCGCCGGGCGAGGACGAAGCAGGCTCCCGCCAACGCTCCCGCGGCCGCCGCGGTGACGCCGTCGACGAACGCCTTCACGCGGGCATTTCCGCTGATGCGGTCGAACCAGCGGAAGGGGATGACGACGAACAGGTAAACCGGGAGGAACACCCCAACGCCTGCGGCCAGGGCGCCGGGAAAGGCGGCCACCAGGTAGCCGATGAACGCCACCGTGATGACCACGGGACCCGGGGTGAGCATCGCCACCGCGACTGCATCGACGAATTGCCGATCGTTCAGCCAGTGGTATTGCTGCACCACGCCACCATAGAGGAACGGCACGATGGCCAGGCCGCTGCCGAACACGAACGCCCCCGACTCCACGAAGTACCAGAACAACTGGAGCAACAGCAGGGGCGCGGCCACGGACAGCGTGCCGGTCATCCGTCGCAAGAAGGCGGGCGGTGTCTTGATCAAGAGCGCCATCACGCCGGAGAGCACGAACAGGGTGGCGATCTCCGATTCCGTCCATGCCGTGACCACCGCCATCGCCCCGAATATGGCCCACAGCACCTTGTCGGTTCCGATCGTGAGCCGGGCCAGCTTGTAGGCCGAGCGCACGATGATCGCAATGACCGTGGCGCCGACCCCGTAGAACGCGGCCTGCATCCAAGGCAGTCCGCCGAACTCCACATACGCCCAGCCGATCGCGACCGTCATCGCGAATGACGGCAGGATGAAGGCCAGGGCAATACTCGTGGCGCCGCGGATGCCGGAATGGATGTAGCCCAGGCAGATCGCCAGTTGCGCCGCCAGCGGGCCCGGCGCCAGTTGTGAGAGCGCCAGCGACTTCTTGAACTCCTCCTTGCTGAACCAGGCGCGCTGCTCCACCAGATCCCGCTGCATGTAGCCCACCAGTGCCACCGGCCCTCCGAATCCCAGGCTGCCGAGATAGAGGAAGTACCGCACCAATTCCCACGCGGTCCCGCGATTTGCAGTGCTCATGGGCCTTCCCGATTAGGGTGAAAACCGGCTTCTCCATTCCCGGGTAACGTAACACTTGCATTTAGATGTAGCAAGTGTTACTCACACTGCATGTCCTGGCTGATCCTCCTGATGACGTTGCCGCCCACGCCCTCCCGCAACCGGGTGGGCATCTGGCGCAAGTTGCGGCGGGCGGGGGCGGTGCTGCTGAAGGGCTCGGCGTGGGTGCTGCCGGAAAATCCGGAGACCACCGAGTGGCTGCACTGGCTGATGCAGGAGATCCAGACCTTGCAGGGCGAAGCCGCCGTGGCGCGGGCGGACCGCATCGATTCGTTGCCCGGCCGCGATGTCGTCGCCCTGTTTCACGAGGCGCGGGCGGAGGAGTATTCGGCCCTGCAACAGCAGTGCGAGCGCCTTTCGGCGGAATTGGGGCACCCCCCGGCGGCGCGGCGGGAGGGCTTGCCGAAGGCGCGCTCGCGGCTGGCCAAGCTGAAGCGGGAACTGGACGCGCTTGCCCGTATCGACTATCTGCGCGCGCCCGCCGGCGAAGCGGCACGGGAAGCCTTCGACGCCGCAACCGCAAAACTGAACGCCTTGGAGGCCCCCATGAAGCCACGAAAAGCGCGCAAAGGCAGCACGATGCCCCCGCCGGGGAGCACCTGGGTCACCCGGCCCCGGCCCCACATCGACCGGATCGCCTCGGCCTGGCTCATCATCCGCTTCCACGACAAGCGCGCGCGCTTCGCCTTCGCCGACAAGCCCGAGTCCGTGAAGGGCGGCATTCCGTTCGATACCCTGGGCGCGGAGTTCGGCCATCACGGGGAAGACTGCACGTTCGAGACGCTGCTCAAACGCCTCGGCCTCCGCGACCGCAAGCTGCGCCGGATCGGCGAATTCGTCCACGAGGCCGATCTGCACGACGGCAAGTTTCCCAACGAGGAAGCCGCCGGGCTGGACTTGTCGGTGCGAGGGCTGGCGTCCGCCATTGCCGACGATCGGCGGCTGCTCGAAGTCGGCATGACCCTCTTCGACGGCGTCTACGGCGCTCTCAAGTAGCGCCGGATGGTTTCGACTCACCTTATCTGGCAAGGAGTTGACCCTATGTCCCAGACGCCTCACATCGTGTTCGTCTGCCTCCACGGCTCGGCCAAAAGCGTGATCGCGCAGGCCCACTTCCAGACCCTGGCCACAGCGCGCGGCTTGCACCTGCCCTCTGCCTCCGCCGGGACCGAGCCGGATGCGGCGCTGCCCCCCCATGTGGTGGCGGGCCTGCGCCAGGATGGCCTGGACGTGGCGGGGCTCCGTCCCCAGGCGGCCGCGGCCGCCACCCTGGGGAAGGCGACCCATGTCGTCTCTTTCGGTCCGGACGTGGGCCAGTGGGTGCCTGACGGTTGCCGGGTGACCTATTGGAAGGACGTCCCGGCGGTCGCCGACGGCTATGAGTCGGCGCGGGCCGAAATCGTGCGCCGTGTCACCCGTTTCGTGGATGAGTTGGCGCCCGATCGGGAAGGCGCCCGGCGATGAGGCTTCCGCTGTCGGCCCGCGGGGTCCGCCCCGTTCTCGTCCTGTTCCTCGCCGCCGGCTGCGTGGCAGCCGCGTCGGCCATTTCTGCCGAATCACGGGGTTCCATGAAGAACGAATCGATGGTGACGAGCCCGGTGGACCTGAGCCAAGGCGTGAGCGGCTGGCAGGTCGTTGCCGGGAAGTGGAATGTCGAAATCCAGGACCGCGCAACCGTCCTGGTGCAGCGCAATCAAGAGAGCGACTACAACGTCATCGTCGCTCCCGGCGGCCCGTATGGCGAGGTTGACGCTTCTGTCCAGTTCAAGCCGATCTCCGGCAAGGAGGACGCCTCCGGCGGCATTGTGTTTCGCTTCGACCACGGCCGCTACTACGTGATCCGCGCCAACGCCCTGGAAAACAACTTCCGGCTCTACCACTACGACCGGTCCCGGCGGCAGATTGCGGGCGCGGAGATTCCCGCGCCGGCGCTGGGGGCCTGGCACACGATCCGCGTGGTGGCTGTCGGCGACCGCATCCAGGGCTATTTGAACGGCAAACTCCTGATCGATCACCGGGACAACCATATCCCCTCCGGTGGCGTCGGATTGTGGACGAAGGCCGATTCCGTGACCGCATTCTCGGAGTTGAGCGTTCGCGGCGTCCTCACTCCCTAATCAACCGGCCACCTGACGCAACTTCTGGAAATGTTCCCCGGAAAACTTGCGATTTGGGGAACTGGAGTCACCCATGAGAGAAAGCACCCACGACACGATGGCGGCACTGCTGCCTCGCATGAGCCCGAGGGATCTGAGTTCGCAACCCACAGGCGCCCTGCTGCGCATGATGGTCAACGCCGCAATCGCCGTTTGCCTCCGCATCGGTCAAAGGTGCAAGGCAGCCCACCGCCGCTCCGTCGACCGGGAGAGGATGCGAGGGCTGGACCCACACCTGCTGCGGGACATGGGCCTCTCGAAACACGAGGTAGACCAGGAAACCGGCAAGTGGTTCTGGGAAGCGTGAGACTTGTCGGCTAGGAAAGCGCGGGCCGCCGCATGTGGAAGTCCGTCGCCTGCTCGAACGCATAGGCGGCTTGCAGCAAGCGGTCTTCCTGGAAGTGCCGCCCCATCAGTTGCAGACCCAGCGGCAGATTGCCGGCCGTGAAGCCCGCCGGCACGGAAATGGCCGGGATGCCGGCCAGGTTCACCGGCAGCGTGTAGGCGTCGATCAGGTACATCTGCAGGGGATCCCGCAGGCGCTCGCCCAGCTTGAAGGCGGGCACGGGGGAGGTGGGGCTGGCAATGAAATCCACCTGCTCGAACGCGCGCTGGAACTCCTGCCGCAAGAGCTGGCGGATCTTCATCGCCCGCGCGTAGTACGCGTCGTAGTATCCCGCGCTCAGGGCAAAGGTGCCCAGCATGATGCGGCGCTTCACCTCCGCGCCGAAGCCGCGCTCGCGGGTCTGCGTATACAGTTGCTTGAGCGAGCCCTCCTCCACGCGCACCCCGTAGCGGATGCCGTCGTAGCGGCCCAGATTGGAACTGGCCTCGCAGGGCGCGAGGATGTAGTAGACGGCGATGGCGTAGTCCAGGGACGGCAGCGAAATCTCCCGCACCTCCGCGCCCAGGCCCTGCAACGTCTTCAGATTGGCGGCGAACGCGGACGCGACCTCGCCGGTCAATTCGCCGTATTCCTGGAACTCCTTCACGAGCCCGATCTTGCGGCCCTTCAGATCGCCCTGCAGCGCGGCCTGGTAGTCCGGCACGGGTTTGTCGATCGAGGTGCTGTCCCGCGGGTCGTGCCCGGCGATGATGCCCAGCAAGATCGCGGTGTCCCGCACGTCGCGGCAGAGCGGCCCGCCCTGGTCGAGAGAACTGGCGTAGGCCACCATGCCGTAGCGGCTCACGCGGCCGTAGGTCGGCTTCAGCCCGACCAGGGACGTGAACGATGCGGGCAGGCGGATCGAGCCGCCCGTGTCCGTGCCCAGGGCGGCCAGGGCCTCGCCCGCCGCCACGGCGGCAGCGGAACCGCCCGAGGAGCCGCCCGGCACGCGCGTCAGGTCCCACGGGTTGCGCGTCGGGCCGAAAGCGGAATTCTCCGTGGACGAGCCCATGGCGAACTCGTCCATGTTGGCCTTGCCCACCAGGTTCAGGCCCTGAGCCTGCAGCCGGGTCACCACCGTGGCGTCAAATGGCGGAACGAAGTTGTCCAGGATGCGCGACCCGCAGGTGGTGCGGATGCCGGCGGTCGTGAACACGTCCTTGATGGCGATGGGCATGCCCGCGATGGGCGGAAGCGCCTCGCCCTTGGCCAGCCGCGCATCCGCCGCCCGCGCCGCGTCGAGCACGCGCTCGGGCGTGAGCGTGATGTAGGCCTTCACGCGCGGTTCCACGCGCTCGATCCGCTCCAGCACCGCGCGGGCAATCTCCTCGGTGCTGATTTCCTTGGCGGCGCGGCGCCGGTGCAGCTCATGGATGGGCGAATCGAACAGAGCGGAAGGACGGCCGGACATGCAGGCTCCTGCGGTGAAACGGCGGCCTCCGCCGATCGGGGTGCGCGGAAGGCGCTCCAAGGTGGCGTGAAACGCGCGGCCCTGTCAATCCGGACCCCGCCTCACGGCTGAACCAACGGCGCGGGGTGCGGGGGCGGATCGGCCAGCGGGGCGGGAGCGGGCGTCACCGCGGAAGCCGTCAGCCGCGGCACCTGCGCCAGCAGGAACTCGGCGTTGAGCACCACGATGGTGCGGAAGCGCGCGCGGATCACCCGCAAAACGGCTTCCTTGGGCCACGCCGCGGGGAAGAGCGGCGCGCCGGCCGGCTCCGGCGCCAGCACCTTGTAGCGCGTCTCGCTCAGCCGCATGCGCTTGGGGCTGCCCGGCAGAAATAGCGCCACCGGGCGGCCGTCCCGTTCGGTCTCGTACAGCCAACCCCGGCTGGAGATGGACATCGCGCCGCCGTTGAGAAAGCCCAGCACGTTCAGCACCACGCCGCTCCGTCCGCCCTGGCCCTCGGTGAATTGCCAGACCACGGGAAACCCCTCGATGGGGTCCAGGCGGCAGCCGGTGGGCCGGAAGATGCGGCGGAACGGCTCCACCGGCAGTGCCAAGTGGCCGTCGTCATCGGTGAAGACGTCCACCGCCTGCTTGTCGCTCATGGCCGTTCCCGGCTCGTCAAACCGGTGTTGAATGCGGCGTCCAGCAGCCGCGTCATCTGGCGGGCGAAGCGCCAGCGGTGGTGCCAGCGCGTGCCTTTCACCGCCACCCGGCGCAGCCGCAACAGGGGGCGGCCGGCGTTGCTGCCGCTCTCCGTGGTGAGGCCGATCCGGTAGCCCGCGCGCGCGGTCTCCTCCACCACGGCGTCTGTGTAGGCGCCGTAGGGATAGGCCAGCGTCACCGGCGGGGCGCCCAACAGTTCCGCCAGCCGCTCCCGCGACCGCGCCAATTGGCGGCGCAACTCCTCCGGCGCCAGCCGGTCCGCGTGGACGTGATCCCACAGGTGCGACCCGAACTCCACGCCCGCCGCCGCCATCTCGCGCACCTGCGCCTCGGTCAGCAGCGACATCGGGGAGCGGTCATCCGCTTCGGGCCAGACGACCCCGCTCTTGCCCAGGTCGCCCACCACGGGAAACACGACGGCCGGGATGCCCAGCCGCCGCAGAATGGGAAAGCCCTGCTCGTACACGTCCCGGTACCCGTCGTCGAAGGTGATCGCCACGCGCGGCGGATTGCCATGGCCCATGTCGTTCAACAAGTCGCGGCAGGTGGCGAAGCGTACGCCCCGCCTCCGCAGCCAGTCGAGCTGCCAGGCAAACTGCCCCGGCGTCACGTAGAGACCGCGCACCGGCGCGCCCGGGGGCGGTTCGGCCACGTGGTGGTACATGAGCACGATCGCCTCGCCGCGCAGCGCT
>JBGPEV010000051.1:0-9765 GCA_041482995.1 bacterium
CGCTCACTGGTATCTTCTTCATGGCTCGTTGCTCTTGTCAGGGTTAACGGCTTTGGTACCCATTAACCTTGTACCCGACAACGGGCCTTCATCCCCATCTCTCCAAGCCCTGCAAACAGCCGCAGGGCTGGAGAGGGCTTGACTGCAAGGGCGTTTCCCTTCTCCAGCCCCGCAGTTGGGGCTTGGAGAAGGTGCCCGAAGGGCGGATGAGGCCCGCCGCTGGCGGCAGCGAATGGTCAAATCGCCACGAAGTGCGACTTTGCACTTGCCCGGCCGCGCACCTCGCATCTCTTGGGCCGCCAAAACCGTCGTTTTTTTGCTCTCCGCGCCGCGCCGGAGGAGCGGGGGCTCTGGTCACTGCGGTACAGGCCGTGCTTTACTATCCTCCGTTGCGGCTTTCAGGATGATTGAGCGGTGCAAAGGAGGAAGGATGAGCCCAAGTCCCCGCAATCCCAAACCGCGCCGAAGCGGCGCCAAGCCCAAGGCGGCCCGAGGCGCCGGCAAGCCCAAGGGGCGCCGGACCCTTGCAAAGCCGACGGCGCGTCCCACCCCAGCCCGGCGGAAGGCGGGACGCACCCAGGGCCAGCCGAAGGCGCGTCGACCCGTTGCGAAAACCAAGCGCGGAGGTTCCGCCGGCCGGCCCAAGGGCCAGGAACCGGCCGCAAGCGCCGCAGCCCGGCAGCTGGACAACGCCGGCACATGGGGTAGCGTGGAGCGGCGCAGGCAAGGCGACCGCAGGGCGGATCAGCGGCGCCACGAGAGCCGCCGGGAGATGCACCGGCGCATTGACGAGGAGCGCGCGGCCGGCATCGGGGAGATCATGGACGATCGCCGCCGCCGCGACCGCGAGCGCGACCGCCGCAAGGACGAACGCCGCCGGAGGGGCCGCCGCAAGTCCGACGCCCTTGGCCCTGCCGGGCGCCGCGCGAGCGATCCGGGCAAGTAGCCCCAACGCCGCCATCTCAGTAGGACTTGGGCAAGCCCAACACGCGCTCGGAAATGAAGCTGAGGATCAGCTCCGGGGTGATGGGGGCGATGCGGTAGAGCTTGGATTCCCGCCAGTAGCGCTCGACCTGGTACTCCTGGGCATAGCCCATCCCGCCCAGGGTCTGCATCGCCCGGTCCGCCGTCCGGAAGCCCGCCTCGGCCGCCAGGAGCTTGGCGGCGTTGGCCTCGGCGCCGCAGGACTTGCCATTGTCGTAGAGCCAGGCCGCCTTGAAGGTGAGCAGGTTGGCGGCTTCCAACTCCGCCCAGCACTGGGCGAGGGGATGCTGGATCGCCTGGTTTTGCCCGATGGGCCGCCCGAACACCACGCGTTCCTTGGCATAGCGCACGGCCCGTTCCAAGGCGGCGCGGCCGATGCCGATGGCTTCCGCGGCGATCAGTATCCGCTCCGGGTTGAGGCCGTCGAGGATGTAGTAAAAGCCCTTGCCCTCCTCTCCGACCCGGTCCTCGACGGGCACCATCAGGCCGTCGATGAACAGCTCGTTGGAGTCCACGGCATGGCGGCCCGCCTTCGGGATTTCGCGGATATCGACGTGCGCGCGGTCCAGGTCGGTGAAGAACAGCGTGAGACCGTCGCTGGGCTTGGCGCACTGCTCCGCGGGCGTCGTCCGGGTGAGCAGGAGGATCTTCTTGGCCTGTTGGGCGGTGGAAATCCAGATCTTGCGGCCGTCAACCCGGTAGCGGTTTCCCTCCCGTACGGCCCGCGTCTTCAGGTGGGTCGTGTCCAGCCCCACGTCCGGTTCGGTGACGCCAAAGCACACCTTGGTCTGGCCCTGGATGATGCCCGGCAGGTGCTCCTTCAATTGCCGGGGCGAACCGTGCTTGACCAGGGGATGCACGCCGAAAATATTCATGTGCACGCAGGACGCCGCGGCACAGGCGCCCCCGCCCGCGGTGATCTCCTGCATCACCAGGCAGGCTTCGGTGATGCCCAGTCCCGCCCCGCCCTGCGCCTCGGGCATGGCGATGCCCAGCCACCCGCCCGCCGCGACCGCCTGGTAGAACTCCTCCGGGTATGCGTGCTCTTGGTCCTTGTGCATCCAATACGCGTCGCCAAAGTTGGCGCACAGGCGGCGCACCTGCTGGCGGATCGCTTCCTGCTCGGGGGTGAATTCAAAGTGCATGGTCGGTTCGCGCGAGTGGGCCGCGGGACGGCGCTCGGGAATGGGGATCGGGCCGCCAAGCGGGCCGGCGGCAACCTTGCGGCCCTCGCCCGTTGCGAAGCGCCGCCCGTTTGCTACACTGAGAGCGCCTGACAAAACTGCCGAACCACAAGGAGCACAACGAACACGACGAGGATTCTATCGCTGCGGTTCGGCGCGAAACGGGGCCTCAAGCCTGCTTTTCGTTGTGTGCGTTGTGCTCGTCGTGGTTCAAGGCAGGTGGCAGTTCTGTTAGAAGGCCTAAATACTCCGAGAGCCTAGCGGCGCCAGGGAATCTGGCGCCATGCTTAGTGTACCCCGGGGCGGAAGTCCAGGGGCACACTGCCTGCCGTCGAAGGTCCGTCACCTCCATGCCCGCCTCGCCCGCCCCTGCGCCCAGCGTCCCGCAACCGCCCGCGGTCGCGCCGGAAGCCGCCGTTGTGCCCGCGCCGGCGGGTGAGCAAAGGGCACCCACGTGGCGCCCGGTGCCGCGCGCGTGGCGGTGGGGAATCGCCATCTATGCACTGCTGGCCGCCGCCGGATTGGCCCTGGCGGTGCTGCTCGCGGGCGGGCCGGGCAGCGGCCGGCTGGCGGAGGCGGTGGCGGTGCTGCAGCAGCCGTATCTGGAATTGACCGGCGTCTACCGGGGTCAGGACGACACATCAGCCGAGGTGGAGTACGTGGTCTTCGAGAGCGAAGACCCGTCCGCGCAGGGCCTGCGCGGCTTCTTGCAGGGCCGCACCGACATCCGGTATCGCTCCCCAGGGCTGTTGCCTGGGGTGAGCATCGTGCACATCCGCAGGGACGCGCTGCGCGGGTCCCTGGACGAGTTGAACCGCCAGCCCTTCGTTCACATGGTGCTGAAGGCGCGCGTGGGCATGATCTGTCACTGACGGATCCTGTCCGGCCGGCGGCATCCCCACTGGGAGTCCCTCCCCATGCCGTTCTTCCGGGTCTTCCCCGCGCACCAGCGCCAGCGCATCGGCCTCCGCGCAGTCGCTTGGGCGGCCGTGTTGGCGTTGCTTGCGCTGTCCGCGCCCTGCGCAGCGGCCGCCAAGGTGAACCTGGAAGACTACCAGGTGGGCAGCTACGAAATCGGCGGCGATTTCGCGCTCACCAATCAAGAAGGAAAGACGACCGGGTTGCGGGACTTCCGCGGCAAGGTGGTCGTGTTGTTCTTCGGCTACACGCTCTGTCCCGACGTTTGCCCGCTCACGCTGACGGAAATGTCGCGCCTCAACAAACTGTTGGGGCCGGATGCGGGCAAGGTGCAGCCGATCTTCGTCACCATCGACCCGGGCCGGGATACGTCCGGCCGGCTGAAGACCTACCTGGCCAATTTCGAGAGCGGCATCATCGGCCTGACCGGCTCCGCGCGGGACATCACCCAGGTGGCCAAGCTTTATCGGGCCAAGTTTGCCCAGCGCAGCGTGGGCTCCGCCGCCGGCTACCTCATCGACCATACCGCCTTCATCTACCTGGTCGATACCAAGGGCAAGGTGCGCTACCTGGTTCCCGCCGATGCCGGCGCGGACGTGCTGGCGGAGGGCGTGCGCCAATTGCTGCGCGGGTGACGCTTCCGCGCTCACCGGCTTTCCCCGCTGGCGTTCAGGGCGGGCGCACGGGGGATGATTCCAGTTGGCGCTGAACTTGCTTGGTTTTTTGCGGCCACCGAGCGCGCCGGACGTCATTATTTTGACTTTTTTGTTACGCCGATTTATATTTCGCAGTGGGTGTGGCCCTTGAAACCAGTAGCCGGAGCCGGGGTTCCGGCTCAGCGGTAACGACCCGCCGCCTTAACGGGGGTGCCCATGACCGAGTTGCTAGTTGCCGGAAAGGTGGAGGTCCGCCAGCGCCCTGCACGGGTGCTGAAGCTCATGATCGTGGATCCCATGTCCGAGAGCCGCTCCCTGCTGCGGGGCGCCTTGCGCAACCTGAAGCAGATTGAGGTCGTGCGCGAGACCGGCACGCCCGGGAACATCATGGAGTTGCTGGCGGATTCGCCCCTCGATCTGATCATGATCGACCAGAACCTGGGCGACGAGAACGTCTACGACGTCGTCAAGCACCTGAAGTCCCAACCCGCCACCGCCAACGTGAAGTTCGTGCTGATGTCCTCCGCCCTGGACATGGAAGCGCGCCGCCGGGGCATGGAGGCGGGCATCCTGGGCTACCTGGCCAAGCCCTACGATCTGAACAGCCTGGAGCGCTCCCTGCGCGATGCCCTGGGACGGGTGTCGACCAATCACAAGGACACGCTCAACAAGGTGCGCCGGATTGAGTTCTTCTCCGAGTTCAGCGATTTGGAGTTGGTGCGGCTCTTGAAGATCTGCCAGACGCGCAAGTATCACGCCGGAGAGCCGATCTTTCGCGAAGGCGAGAAAGGCGACCGGCTCTATGTCTTGATTGCCGGGCAAGTGCAAATCCTCAAGCAGCGGGACACCGGCAAGGAAGTGCTGGTGACGCTGAATTCCGGCGATGCCTTCGGCGAGATGGCGCTGGTGGACCAAGCCCCCCGTTCGGCCGAAGCGGTGGCGCTCACGGATTCGATGGTGATCGAGGTCAACGCGGAGATCATCAACGACATCAACGATATTCTCGCGCTGAAGCTCTTCCGTAAGATGGCGATCCTGGTGACCAAGAAGCTGCGGGAGTATACGCAGCACGTCAACGCCTGATCGCTCACCCGGGCCGCCGCCCGCATCGTCACGCGGCCATTCCAGCGGTTCGCGGCGCCGTGCCCGGGCAGGGCGGCCCCGTGCGCTTGCCCGCGCGCTCCACCCGGAAACCTGGCCGCGCTCCACGGCGTTCTTTGCCGGCCGTGCGCGCATTGCGGTGTGCCGGGAATCGGCTTGCTGGGCCGGCCCCGGCAACGCTATCCTGAAGGGAGCGCCTTCCCCGGTTTCCATCCTCCAGGCGGCATGAACGCATTGCACGAGAAGCTACAAAGCGCGGGCTACCGGGCGACCCCGGAGTTGGTGAACCAGGTGGTCGCAGCCCTCCGGGCGGTGCCCTGTGCGGGATGCTTCCTCACCGGCCCCGCGGGGTCGGGCAAGACCTTCTTGGCCGAAGCGGTCGCCCGCGCACAGGACCGGCGCACGTATTTTTTCCAGGCCTTTCCCGGGTGCCGCAAGGAGGAACTGTATCAGACCATTCTGCCCGACGCCTCCCAGCCGAGCGGCTTCCGCACCCAGGCCGGGGTGCTGCCGCTGGCGGCCCAGGCCAGTCACGATGGTCCCACGGCGTTGATCCTGGACGAGTGGGACAAGACGCACCCCTCCACGGACGCCTTCCTGCTCGACTTCCTGCAGAACGGCCGCGTCACCCTTCCCGGGGCGGAAATCCGCGCGGATCAGCGCCAATTGACGGTCTTCATCACCCTCAATGACGAGCGGGAATTGTCCGAACCGCTGCTGCGCCGGCTCTCCCTGATCGAGTTGCGCCAGCCTCCCGCCGCGCTGGTGGAGCAGGCGCTGCGCGATACCCATGCGGATCACCCCTACCTGCCGGCGGCGGTCGCCCTCTATCAGCGTTCGCTGCTGGTTTCCCTGGGCAAGCCCGTGACCATCCAGGAGTTGCGGCAGTTGCTGAGCGCCATCACCGTGCTGGGCGCCGAGGCGGACTGGAACCGGCTGGTGTTCCAATTCGTCACCAAGAGCTGGGATGACCACGAGTTGGTGAAATCCGCCGAAAGCCTGCCCTTGCTGGAGAGCCTGACGGCCCTGGACCGGGACCGGCCCGCGCTGGACGCGAGCAAATACGAGCCGGCCGACGGCTCCGTGGGCGTTGCGGGGTCGAGCGCGTCCATGCCGCGCCTGCACCGGGATTGGCTCAACAACCTGCCGGGCCGGGAGGTGCGCGCCGACCCGGCGAAAATCTTCGGCGTGGTGCCGCGCTCGGAGTCCGGCTACGACGGGGTGGCGCGGGCGCTGCTGGCCCGCAAGCCTTCGCCGGGCCTGCCCAGCGAGGCGGCCGATCTGAAGATCGCCCAGGTGGGCGATACCGAGATCATCGTGTTCCAGGCGCTCAACTTCGAGCGTCCGCAGGAGTGGGCCCTGATCCTGAAGGACGGCGGCGAATTGCTGCTGGAAGCGCGGCACGGGGGGGACATCACGCCGCAGATGCTGCTGGACTTCAAGGCCGGGGCGCTCAGCCACACCCCGGACGACCCCGACCGCTGCCGCATCTACTCCCTGACGGCGGACGAGGTGCTGATGCGCTACCGCTCCGCGAAGATCCGCTGGACGCCCGGAACCCTGGAGGTGGTGACGCGCGAGTACGCGCCCACGCGGGAGTTCTGGGACTTTCTCTATGGCCCCAAGGGCGCCGTGCTGGACTTGCGTCTCTCGCAGGCCCGGGAACGGGAGTTGGCGTTGCACCCCGGCTCGACCAAGGCGCCCAATGAGCAGCTCAAGGAGGATTACCTGTTCGTGCTGCGCGACTACCGGCACCTGAACCAGTGGTTCTCGCTGCTGATCGCGCGCAACATGAAGGTGTGGAACACCATCACGTGCGGTTTCCGCAACAAGACCGTGCTGGGCAGTATCCTGCCCAGCAAGGAATTCCTGCCGGAGAAGGAGAATCCGGAGAACAAGGAAGAAGCGGAATCGATCGCCGTGTTCCGCCAGTATACGCAGCCCGCGTTGGACTATTACGACGCCAACGTGACGCACATCGAGTCCGAGTTGACGACGATCGTGGCCCGGGGCGGCGATCTGCCGCCGGCCGTTGAGGAGGGGGGCATCTTCGGCCTGCACGAGGTGCATACGGACGTGCAGAAGGTCAAGCGCGAGGGCCTGAAGCTGTACATGCGCAAGATGGTACGGGAGGCCTGATGCCCGCCGTCGACCGGGAGTGGTTGCGCCGCATCGCCGGGTATGCGGAATCCGCCCAGCGGCGGCGGCGCCGGGGAGCGGCCGCCGATCCGGAAGGCGAAGCCGCCGGCGATCCTGCGCTCTCCGAGGATGAGGAGGGCGACCCAGCCGCGGCCGATGGCGAGCCCGGCGCGGACGCCCCCGGCGACACCGCGCCGGAAGCGGGGGACGGAGAGCAGGCCCCGCCGGACGAGCTGCCGCTCGACGTGCCGGAGGACGTGGAAACCCGCCGCCGCGAGGAGCGCGCGCGGGAGCAGCGCACGGCCCTGAACCGTCATCTGGCGCCCCAGGCCTTCTCCCTGGACGGCAAGTATTTGCGGGGGCTCGCCGCGCGCTTCGCCCGCATGGTCTCCAAGGTGGCCGAGGATTCCGCCGACATGCCCACCCCGGGCGACGACGAGTGGGACCTGGAAGAGCTGCGCATGCGCCGCTTCACCGGCCGGCAGGTGAGCCAATGCCGCATGACCCGCGAGAAGCGCAAGGTGGCCGTGGTGCTCGACACCTCCCCTTCCTGCGAGCATCAGGCGCGCCTGTTTGGCGCCGTGGCCCAGGTGGCGGAAGCGCTGGGCGATTGCGAACTCTACGACGCCCCCAATTTCGCCATCAGCGCCCACAAGCTGGAAGACGAGTGGGAAACGCTGCCGGAGGTGGAACGGGTGTGGAGCTTCCGCAAGCGCGTCGTGCTGGCCTTCGGCGACTTTGACGGTATCGATCGCATCAGCGCCGCCTCCCAACTGCGGGGCAACAAGATCTACTGGTTCTGCTGCGAGGAGCGGCCTTCCGTGCTGGAATCCTCCCGGGACTATTTCCTGAAAAACTACAAGGGATTCTACTTCCCCGCCACGAACCTGAACCGGCTGATGCACGCCATGCGGCGCGTGCGCTAGGCTCTGTTTGAATATGCGTCAAATGCCGGAAAGCGGTTGGTTTCTGGGGGCCTTGCCCCCAGACCCCCAGCAGGGAGCAAGACTCCCTGCACCCTGCTTCGGTGCGCGGAAGCAGGCACGCCGGCCATGTGGACCGAATCGCGGGGTGCGGGGGGACTTGTCCCCCCGCAAGCAATGAATTGTCATTTGGTGCTGTTTGGTATTTTCAAACAGAGCCTGAAGCGGCGGCGCACGGGACGGGAGCGCCGGCTCCGCGTTGCCCGCGGGTGCGGCGTTGGGGTAGAGTGGCCCGTGCCGGGCGCCGGGAACGAGCGGGGCCAAGGAGCCCCGGCCCGGCCCCGGCGGCGGCCGCGCAGCGAGCGTGGCGCCGGTTGCCGCATCCGATTCCGCCCAGACGGGACCTGCCCGCCATGACCCAGAGCACGCCCGCCAGCGCCGGTATCGTCATCATCGGCAACGAGATCCTCACGGGCAAGACCGCGGACACCAACTCGCCCTACATGGCGCGCGAGTTGAACCTGCTGGGGATCGACCTGCGGCGCATCCTCACGATCCAGGACGACTTCGAGCTGATCGGCCGCACCGTGAAGGAATGCGCGGGAGCCTTCACCTGGGTCTTCACCAGCGGGGGCATCGGACCGACCCATGACGACCTGACCATTCCCGCCATTGCCGCGGGCTTCGGCGTCAAGGCGGTGCGCCACCCCACGCTGGAGGCCAATATCCGGCGGCACTACGCCCAGCGCTTGACCGAGGATCATCTGCTGATGGCGCTCGTGCCGGAGGGCGCCGAATTGCTCGATATCGACGGGCTGTATTTTCCGCAGGTGCAATTCAAGAACGTGTTCATCTTCCCGGGCGTGCCCCAATTGCTGCAGTACAAGTTCAACGCCATCAAGTCGCGCTTCCGGGGCCAGCCGGTCACGCTGCGGGAAATCTTCATGAAGGCGGATGAGGGCATCATCGCCGCCAGCCTGCGGGAAACCCAGGAGCGCCATCCGGGCCTGCTGATCGGGAGCTATCCCAACTTCTCGCGGCAGGAGTATTCCGTCAAAGTGACGCTGGAGGCCCGCGACGCGGCGCTGGTCGACACGGCCTTCGCCGAACTGCAACAGCGCCTGGCCGTGCTGCCCATCACCATCGTGCGCACCACCTGACGGCGCACCTCAACCCAGCCCAGACGGCACCATGGCCAAAGTGACGGGGATCGGCGGCGTGTTCTTCAAGGCGCGGGACGCGGACAAGATGCGCGCGTGGTATCGGGAGCACCTGGGCATCGACGCCACGCCCGAGGGCGGCGCGGTGTTCGAGTGGCGCGACGCGGGCGATCCCAACCGGCGCGGCATGACCGTGTGGGCCGTATTTCCGCAGGACACCCGCTACTTCGATCCCAGCCGCGCGCCGTTCATGGTCAATTACCGGGTCGCCAACTTGCGCGAGACGCTGGCCGACCTGCGCGCCCGGGGCGTGCCCGTCGATGAGCGCGTGGAAGAGTCCGAGTTCGGCCGGTTCGGGTGGATCACTGATCCGGAGGGCAACCGGATCGAGTTGTGGGAGCCGCCCCGCGACGGGGGTTAGGTGCGCACACCAAAACCAAAAGCATCCACAGATTTCACAGATTCTCCCGCGAAGCCGCTTTCTTGGCGAAACGTTTGCGGTGCATTCGGGAGTGAATGAATGGACAACTTTCCTGTGTAAAGAGTTGGCCTTGCAAGCCAGTGTCCGGCCGGTAAGGGTTGTTATTCGCACTCCGGCGCCTGACCAGGTGCAATCGCGACAACACCGGAAAAAATCTGTGCAATCTGTGGATGGCAGTTGTTTTAGACGCTCTTCGTTTCAGGTTGCCGGTTGTCCTGA
>JBGPEV010000052.1:0-9665 GCA_041482995.1 bacterium
CTCGCTGGAAACGCCCATCGGCGAGGAAGAGGACTCCCACCTGGGCGATTTCATTCCGGATTCCAAGATCGCCCTGCCGGACGATATGGCGATGAACCAGAATCTCCAGGAGACCACACGCCACGTGCTGAAGACGCTCACCCCGCGCGAGGAAAAGGTGCTGCGGATGCGCTTTGGCATCGGGGAGCGCCGCGACCACACGTTGGAGGAGATCGGCCAGGACTTCGACGTGACGCGGGAACGGATCCGGCAGATCGAGGCCAAGGCGTTGCGCAAATTGCGCCATCCGAGCCGCAGCAAACAGTTGCGAAGTTTTTACACATAGCTTGGCGTGGACGAGGTCCGGCATGAGGGTGGATATTCTCTTGTTTGCCTCGCTACGCGAGCAATTGGGAGATTCAGTGGCGCTCGAAGTACCGGAGCCGGCGACGGTGTTCACGTTGCTGCGCACTTTCGGCGAGCGCTACCCGCAATTCCGTTCCGCGCTGCCTCACCTGAACGTCGCCGTGAATCTGGAATACCGGGCCGGGGATCAGCCCATTCCGCCTGGGGCGGAGGTGGCGCTCTTCCCACCGGTTTCGGGCGGGTGATCCCGTGAACCACGAAATCGTCACCACCCCCATCGAATTGAACGACCTGCTCGCCAAGGTGGCGGCGCCCCGGGCCGGTGCCATTTCCACCTTTCTGGGCGTCGTGCGCGACAACAGCCTGGGTCGCAAAGTGCTCTACCTGCTTTATGAGGCCTACCCCCCGATGGCCATCAAGGAGATGCAGAAGATCGAAGAAGAACTGCGCCGGCGCTGGACGCTTGAAAAGATCGCCATTACTCACCGCATCGGACGGCTGGAGGTTGGTGAAGCCAGCGTCGCCATCGCCGTCTCCTCCCCCCACCGGCGGGAGGGTATCGAAGCCTGCCACTACGCCATTGACCGCTTGAAGCAGACAGTCCCCGTATGGAAGAAGGAGTACTGGGAAGGCGGCGAAGTGTGGATCGAGAACAAGGACGGGTCCACCATCACCCGCGCGAACGTCTGAATCATCCACCTTCAGCAGAGTCAACCCCGTTTCCATGGTCAGCCCCACCCCCGGCGTTCCCGCCAGACACGTTGATTCATTGCCGCGATTTCACCGCACCCGGATCGAAGTCTACCTCGCGCTGGCAGCCTGGCTGCTGACCACGGCGGGCTGTGCGTCGTTCAGCCTGCAGCGCGAGATGCTCGTGCAGCAGCCGGACGGGCTGTTGGTAGAACGGGTTACCGGCGCATTCACCCCTGGCGCGCCACCCCCGCCGGGTGACCTGCCCGTGGAGGTAATCCTCGACAGCCTGCGCAGAATCACCGTGCGCTACCATCGCGTCATCTCATTGCTGACAACGGACCCGGAGCCGTTGCTCTCCGAATCCCAGGCGCAAGGATTTTCCGAGATCCTGCAACGCGAACTGCCACGATTGTCGCCCCAGCAACGGGTGCGATTCCACTTCAGGGACATCAAGAAGAACAACCTCAATGAGATGGACGTATATCGGGATGGCAACTACCTCGTCTACGATTTTGCCAATCTGGTGGCCAAACCTGATTTGGCAACGGACGTGGGCGGCATTCCACGTACGGATGCCACCGCCTACGAGCTTCCTGGACAAATCGTGCGCTCGTCATTTCCAAAGGCTATTTTCAAGGACCCCGTCGTCGGCGATCAAAATCCAAAACAGATGCGGGCGAATCAAGTCCTCACAATGATTGGCGCTGCACGAGCCCAGGGGACTCTGGCAGAGGAGGAAGTCGCCCGACTGCGCACGCTTATCGAGCAGCGGCCGGAGATCACCTTGGAGTCCCTCCGGGCCTATTTGGACAAGCGCGGCACCCTGAACAAAGCGCACGCTCAGGGGTTGATGGACGATCTTGCCTACCGCACCCAACTGGAGCGCCTCGAGCGGGAGTTGGTTCCCTGATTCCCCCGACACGCCCTGGCGGGCTCGGCGACGAAGGTAAGCGCCAGGTCTCCCGGGTTGAAGAATTCCACCTGCACGGAAGCTCCCGGCACGACCGGGATGCTGCTGACGATTGACTCGGTTAGCCGCGTCAGGCCGGCATTCAGCTCCAATTCCAACCCTCCACGCTGGTTGGCCAGGAACGCGACGGAGTGAATAGGGTTCCCTAGCGCCTCCACCGTGGTAGCGGAACCCTGATGCTGGCCATTCTTGCGCAGCACCATGCCTTCCCGCCGCAGCTCGATTCCAGTGGGCGACGTGATTCGCGCGCCAAGGACGTGACCGCCGTTGGACGTGTTGCAGACGATACGGTGTTGCAGGCTGCGATGCCCCACCGCGCGGAAATCCCGAAGTACCACGGCGGCACAGAGGCCGGCGCTGGCCGCCCAGGCCGCCTGGGGTGTCACCCTGGGAGCGGTCAGATCCCTGCCCATCGCCACGCCGACTTTCGGTTCCACGGTCGCCTCGAAAAACCCCCGCAGCGCGACCGGCTCGCCTTCGACCCGCAGGCGAAACGCCAGAAGCGTCCTGAGGAACTGGGTCGCCAATGCCCTCGCGCAGTTGCATGGCCTTGCAGGTGCGGGCCGGCTTTGTAGCCAATCCGCCGATCCCCTTTGGCGCTACGGCGCGACACCAGCGCTTGTTGGACGCGGTAGGCTGCGGCCGTATCCAGCTGCGCCGCCTGCTGCAATACTTCCGGTACCGACTCGGGGGCGGCCAAGCGTTGTTCCAGCCAGTCGATGAGTCTCTTGTCGACGCTTTCGGCCATCAGGTCATCGAGAGGATGGGATAACAAGGGGACCGTCCCGGGGACCCCGGACCGTTTCTCCGCGTCCTACGGGCTGCCACTGCGGCTCGCAGGGAAGCGATCCCGTGCGGCGCGTGAAAAGCCGGGCGGGAGCGGCGGATTTGACGAATGCTTTTACCGCAGCGGTCCATTTAGTGTTATAAGACTGGGTGGCGCGGCGGTTGCCGCCTGCGGCGCGGGAGGATTGTTTCACGCTCCAAATGCCATTGCGCAAAGGGCAACATTCGTTATGGCCGCATACGTCATCGGACAGGTTCATGTCAGCCATCCGGAGCAATACGCGGAATACCAAAAGCAGGTTCCGGCCACGCTTGAGAAATACAACGGCAAGTTCTTGGTTCGCGGCGGTCCCATTGAGCACTTGGAAGGGTCCTGGCCGGTCTCGCGAATGGTGCTGATGGAATTCGACACCTTGGAATCCGCCCGGGCATGGTACAACTCGACGGAATACAAGATTGCCACCAAAGCGCGGATTGGCGCTGCGACGATCACCCTCACATTGGTCCAGGGGGTCTAGGCAACCTGAAGGCAGCACTTGGCCGCTCGGCCCGAACCCGTCGCAAGACACCTCATGAATTCGATTGGCGTCGTCGGCTGTGGCACGCTCGGACAAACGGTGATCCGGGCCTCGGCCGAGGGACGATTGCGGGTAGCCGTCGCAGGTGTGACCAGCCGGTCTGAAGCCAAGGCAAGAGCCTTTCTTGCGACGATGCCCCTGCCGCCACTGTTTCTCTCCCTCGATGCACTGATCGAGAGGAGCGATCTGATCGTCGAGACCGCTGGGCCGGAGATCGTCCCCCTGCTGGCCGAACGCACCTTCGCGGCAGGCAAGGATTTGTTGGTGATCAGCGTCGGCGCGCTACTGGACCGCCCGGATCTGATGGAACTGGCGCGGCAGCGGAACTGCAGGCTGATCCTGCCGTCCGGCGCCATTGCAGGAATTGACGGGGTGAAGGCGGCATGCCGGGGGGCCATCGAGAGGGTGTTGATTACCACACGCAAACCCCCGCGCGGCTTGGCCGGTGCGCCATACCTGGCGCGGAATGGCATCAGCTTGGCTGGGCTAAGTCGTGAAACGGAGGTCTTCTACGGTCCAGTAAGAGAGGCTTGCCGCGGCTTTCCGGACAACGTGAATGTGGCAGCGACCGTCAGTCTGGCGGGCCTGGGCCCGGATCGGACCCAGATCCGGATTTTGGCCGTGCCTGGGCTGCTGAGGAACTGTCACACCGTGGACGTTGAAGGGGAATTCGGCCGTTTCACGGTGCAGATTGAGAATATCCCGACGGAGAATCCGAAAACCGGTCGGCTGACGGCGTTGTCGATCCTGCGATCGATCGACGATGCCGCGGACCCGGTGCGAATCGGAGGCTAAGGGGGGAGCCCGAATCGCCCCACACGATGAGGGCATGGCGGGTGGGAAGGCGGGGCACCTGGCACGGCGGAGGGGGGAGGCATGCTTGGTACGTCAGGCCGGGCCCGGGCGCCGTGCCTCCCGCCGGATTCTGATGGACGAGTTGCTTCGGCGCTGATCCAACGATGACGATGCAGGACTTCCTACTTGCCAATCGCCTTCCGATCTTTGTCGTCGGAGCGGGGTTGATTGCCGGTTTGGCGGCACTGGGCTGGATATTGTGGCGCCGGCTCCGCAAGGATCTCCTCCGCGTCTATCAGACGATGGCCGAACTGCGGAGTGACGAGAGCCGCTACCGCTTCCTGATCGAGAACTCCCTTCAAGGCATCCTGATCCGCAGGGGCGACCGTCCTTTGTTCGTGAATCAGGCATTCGCGGATATTTTCGGCTATGCCAATCCGGCCGAGGTGCTGACGCTTTCTTCCACGCGAATGTTCTTGTTTCCGGAAGACCGGGTGGTGGCGGATGAAGGCGACCGGACGTTGATGGAAAGTGGTGGGTCCGCGCAAGAACCGGTGCGCCGCAAACGCAAGGACGGCCGGACCGTGTGGCTGGAGATGACGGGGCGGCCGGTGATGTGGGAAGGCGAGCCCGCAGTGCAGTCGGTGATGATTGACGTGACTGGCCGCCATGACGCGGAAACCGCGCTCCGCAACAGCGAAATGCGCTTCCGCCGTCTCATCGAAGAATCCAACCAGGGGGTCCACGTTCATCGCAATGGCAAGACGCTCTATGTGAACCGGGCCTTCGCCCGCATCTACGGATATTCGGATCCGCAGGAGTTCCTGGCCCTCGGATCGTCATTTGCCCACGTCCTGCCGGAGGAACGGGAATCGACCCGCAGCGCGGAGACTTCCATTCTGGCGGGCGAGACGCCGTCGATGCACGTGGAGGCCCAGCGCCGGCGCAAAGATGGCACCCTGATCTGGGTTGAAACTCACCGCACGCGAGTCGACTGGGAAGGGGAATCGGCGGTTCTGTCAACGATCATCGACATTACGGAGCGCCACGAGGCCGAAGCCGCCCTGCGGGCCGGAGAGCGGCGGTTCCGTACACTGATCGAGGACGCGCCCCAGGCCATGCACATCCGGCGCGGCGGCCGCTCGTTGTTCGTGAATCGTGCGTTCGCACGCATCTATGGCTTTGGGAGCCCCGAGGAGTTCCTCGCCCAGGTTGAGCCGCTGGGTCACGTGCCGCCGGCCCTGCGCGAGGAATTGCTGCGGGAGGACAATGCGATTCTGACCGGCGAATCCCCGTTCGTCCAGGCCCAGGTGCTGCGCCACAAGAAGAACGGCACGCCGATCTGGATCGAAGTCAATCGTCGCAGGGTGGAATGGGAAGGCCGTCCCGCGGTGCTGGCCACCTCCGTGGATATCACCGAGCGGTACAGCGCGGAGGCCGCGCTGCGGGAGAGCGAGCAACGCTTCCGGGCCATGATCGATACGATCCCCGCTCCTATCGCCATTACACACATGTCCGACGGCCGGTTTCTGTTCGTGAATCCGCAATTCGAACAGTTGATGGGGGCTTCCGCCGCGCACCTGCTGGGGCAGCGCGGCGCGCTTTTCTGTGCTGAAAAGAAGGATGTGCGCATGGTGGATGAGACCGTGCATGGGGTGGGATCGATTCCGCCGACCGAAATCCAGTTCCGCCGTGTCGACGGCACGCTTTTTTGGGCACTGCTGGCCGCGCGGGCCTTTGCCTACAAGGGCGAGCCCGCCGTTCTGGTCGCGCTGAGCGACGTCACTGCGCGCAAGGCGATGGAAGAGGCGCTGCGGGAGAGCGAGCAGCGGCTTCGTACAATCATTGAAACCGTTCCGGTGCCTGTGGCCATCATCCGCTCCGCGGACGCCAAATTCGTGTTCGCCAACCCTCAATTGGAACAGGCCCTCGGGCTCACCGCCGATGAGCTCTATGGGCGAATCAACTTCGAGTTCTACGTCGATCGCGCCGACGGCGTCCGCAACCGCAAGAGGCTGGCGGAATCGGGTGAACTACCGCCCCAGGAGTTCCGCCTGCGGCGCGCGGACGGCACGCCGTTCTGGGCGCTGGTGTCGGCCCGTAATTTCACCTACCGCGGCGAGCCCGCCATCCTGGCCGTGCTCAATGATGTGAGCGAGCGGCGGGCCATGGAGGAAGCCCTGCGGGAGAGCCGGGAGCATCTACGGACGGTGGTCAACAATTCGCCCCTGATCCTGTTCGCCATCGACGGCACGGGCGCGGTGACGCTGCTGGAAGGCAAGCCCCTCGAATGGGTGGGCCTGGCGCCCGCCCATGCGCTCAACCAGCCCTTTGAGGTGGCCTTTGACCAGATCCCCCAGTTGGTGGCCGACCTCCGATCGGCCCGCTACGGCCGGGCTTTCCGGTCCGTTGTTGAGGCGCAAAACCTCGCCTTCGAATTCTGGTATCAACCCCTATTTGACGGGGAGGGCGCTCTGGCCGGTGTGATCGGCGTGGGGACGGATATCACCGAACTGAAAGCGAGGGAGCAGGACCTGATCCAGGCGCAGAAGATGGAAGCTGTCGGACAACTCACCGGTGGCGTCGCCCACGATTTCAACAATCTGTTGACGATTAGCCTGGGCAATTCGGAATTGCTGGAAATGGGGTTGTCCGATGCCCAAAGGGATTTGCACCGCCAAGTGGACTTGATCCGCAATGCCGCGCTGCGAGGCGCCGAATTGGCGCAGCGGCTGCTGGCCTTTTCGCGCAGGCAGCCGCTCCAGCCAAAGCCCGTGGCGATGGACCGGTTCCTCAATGACATGGCCACGCTGCTGCGCCGCACGCTTGGGGAGCACATCACGATCGGGATTTCCGTGCCTCCCGCTGCATGGCAGCCCGTCGTGGACCACAGCCAACTGGGCAATGCATTGATCAATCTCGCGGTGAACGCGCGGGATGCCATGCCGGACGGCGGTATGCTGGGCATTGAGGTGACCCACCTGCCCAAGCAACACGCGCTGCGCAGTGAGTTGGACTTGTCTCCGAACGACTATGTTGTGCTGAGGGTCACGGATACCGGCACGGGCATGGCGCCGGACGTGCGCGCGCGCGCATTCGATCCTTTCTTCACCACCAAGGACGTGGGTAAGGGCAGCGGCCTGGGGTTGAGCATGGTCTATGGATTCGCGAAGCAATCGGGGGGCCTCGTCCGCATCGAGAGCGAGCCCGGAAAGGGAACGACGGTGCTCTTGTATCTTCCCCGGGCGATGGGGCATGACGCGCAGAAGGCGCTGCCGGTTTCCGAGCCGGCGCGGCCCACGGGTACGGAAACGATCCTGGTTGTCGAAGATGACGCGGGGGTGCGGGAATTCGCCGTGCGGCTGCTGAAGGAACTGGGCTACCGGGTGACCGCGGCGGAGACGGCGCAGGAGGCGCTCGACCTGATGGACCGTATGGGGGCGCCGGATTTGCTCTTCTCCGACGTCATTCTGCCGGGAGCCATGAGCGGCGAACAATTGGCCGCCCAGGTCAAGTCCCGGCAGCCTGCGGTAAGAATCCTCTTCACCTCCGGATATACCAGCAACCACCTCATGAAAGCCGGGCGTCTACCGAACGGGGTCTATCTCTTGGACAAACCCTATAAGAGCCAGCAATTGGCGGCGATGGTGCGCCGGGTGCTGGATCAGATGGTCTGAACCGCTGGGCGGTGCAGGGCTACCGCGTTCTCGAAAATACCGCCCACACTTGCCGGGTGGGATGAGCCTCGGTGCCCGTCCGCGCGCGCCCGAGGGGGCACCCGTTCGGCAGGCCCGGGGCGGGCTCCAGCCCGCGGCCATCCCCTTCTTCTGAAGTTTTCTCGAGAATGCGGTTGCCCTGCCGGACGGTACAGGAAACGTGACGGATTGCGCGGCAACCTGCTACATCACTTCACTTAACCGGCTTGGAATCGGACGGATGCGCCGGGCCGGTGGAATATCGAACGTGGGGAACGGGCATGAAAGAATTCAAAGGCAAAGTGGCCGTCGTTACCGGCGCCGCCAGCGGCATTGGACGGTGTCTCGCGCTTGAGTTCGCCCGGCGCGGATGCTCCGTGGTGCTGGCGGATATTGAGCAGTCATCCCTGCAGGCCGTGGAACGGGAAGCCCAGGCCCTGGGCGCGGCCACGCTCGCCCACCGGGTCGATGTCGCGAATCGCGGCGCCATGCGAGCCATGGCGGACGCCGCATACGAGAAATTCGGCGCGGTGCACATTCTCTGCAACAATGCCGGCGTGGCGGTGGGCGGCCCGCTCGAATCCGCCCGCTACGAGGATTGGCAATGGGTGATGGCGGTGAACCTCTGGGGTGTCGTACACGGCCTGGATGCGTTCCTGCCCCGCATGATCGCCCAGCAGAGCGGCGGTCATATCGTCAATACCGCTTCCATGGCCGGCTTGATCGCCAGCAAGGGATTGGGCATCTACAACACTTCCAAGTACGCGGTGGTGGGGCTCTCCGAAACCCTGGCGAAGGAATTGCGCGATCACGCGATCGGGGTTTCCGTGCTCTGTCCCATGGGTGTCACCACGCGCATCACGGACAGCGAGCGCAACCGTCCTCCCAGGCAGCAACGCAATGTCACGCGGGACGTACCGCAATTGCTCGGCAACTACCTGAAGCCGGAGGAAGTAGCGCGGCGGGTGCTCACGGCCATGGAAGCCGAGGATCTCTACGTATTGACTCATGCCGAGTCGGAAGAATTCGTGGAACGCCGGTTTCAGCGCATCCGCAAAGCCTTTGACCTGCTCCGCCGACCCTGAGCGACGAGGAATATGCCATGCAACCCCTACAAGGAATCCGCGTCTTGGATCTCTCCCGCCTGGCGCCCGGCCCCTTCGGCACCATGGTGCTCGCGGACCTGGGCGCCGACGTGTTGATGATCGAGGCTCCAAAGGGGGGCGTGTCGCAGATCGGCTGGCCCACCCGCAATCCGCCGGACGTCGACAACGCGTTCAATCCGCTGCGCCGCAACAAGCAGAGCATCGTGCTGAATTTGAAGGATCCCCGCGGCCGGGAGATCTTCCATCGGCTGGTGCCCCAGGCCGACGTGGTGGTGGAAGGGTTCCGCCCGGGCGTGATGGCGCGGCTGGGCGGGGACTACGAGACGCTGAGCCAGATCAATCCGCGCGTGATCCTGTGCTCCGTCACCGGATACGGGCAGGACGGCCCCTATGCGGATCAAGTGGGGCACGACATCAACTATATTTCCATCGCCGGGCTGCTGGGCGCGATCGGCTGGCCGGACACCCCTCCGGCGATCCCGCTCAATGTGCTCGCGGATTTCGCGGGCGGCGGCTTGCACGCGGCCATGGCAATCCTGGCCGCGTTGATCGCCCGGGGCACGACCGGCCGCGGCCAGCACGTGGACATCGCGATGACCGATGGCGTCCTGTACCTGATGGCGACCTGGGTGCGCAGCGCGCTGGCGGGCGACGGCGCGCCCAAGCCCGGCCAGAGCATCCTCAATGGCAGGCTGCC
>JBGPEV010000053.1:0-9611 GCA_041482995.1 bacterium
AAGGCGCTCCAGTTGGCCGTCTCCAACGGTTCGGAGTCCGGCCACAATTCCTGGGACGGCAGCTATTTCCACACGACCCGCGTCGCCTCCAAGCGCGCGTACACCGAAGCGGGCATCAAGAAGCCGCGGGACGAAATCTCCATGTTCGAGGTGCACGACTGCTTCTCGGTCACCGAACTGGTGACCATGGAGGATTTGCACATTTCCGGGCAGGGCAAGGGTTGGAAGGACGTGCTCGACGGATTCTACGATGCGGACGGCAAGATTCCCTGCCAGATCGACGGCGGGCTGAAGTGCTTCGGCCATCCGATCGGCGCCTCCGGCTTGCGGATGCTGTACGAGATGTACCTGCAGCTGCTGGGCAAGGCCGGCCCGCGCCAATTGAAGAACCCGCGCATCGGGTTGACCCACAACCTCGGTGGTTCTCCGCGCGAGAATGTCTCGTCGGTGTCGATCATCGGCCGGTTGGGCGCCTAGCCGCGCGTGGAGCGGACCCGCCCGGAAACAAGCGGACGGCGGTCGCAAGTCCGCCGTCCGCCGGAATCCGCCGGTTCGGCGTCGCGCCCTTCGATTTCCCCGCTCTCCCGGATTCCGGTCACGAAGCCGGCGCGGCCGTCCGGATGGCGCGGAGGGTCTCCGGGCCGCTTGGCCGCCCCTGGCAGGAGTTGATGCATGAGCCGTGTGCCCGAAGTGCGCCCCGAAACCATGACCGACGCCCAACGGTCGGTCGCGCAGGAGATCGTTTCCGGGCCCCATGCCCGCATCGTGGGACCCTTCCCCGCGTGGCTGCAGAGCCCCGAGCTGGCCCGCCGGGTGCGCTCCCTGAGCGAGTTCATCCGGTTCAAGACGTCGCTGCCGCCCCGCCTGTCGGAACTCGCGATCCTGATCTCGGGCCGCTATTGGAAAGCCGAGTTCGAGTACTACGCCCATGCCGTCCTGGCGAAGCAGGCGGGGCTGGATGACGCCCTGATCGCCGCCATCGCCGCCCAGCGCCGTCCGGCGTTCCAGCACCGCGACGAGGAGACCGTGTACGATTTCTGCACGGAACTGTACGAGGCGCGCCGCGTGTCCGACGCGACCTATCGGCGCGCCCTCGACACACTGGGGCTCACCGCGGTGGTGGAACTGGTGGCGACCATCGGCTACTACTCGATGGTTTCCCTGACCCTCAATGCGTTCCAGGTTCCGCTTCCGCCCGGCGAGAAATCGCCCTTTCCCGATTAGGGGGGCCGGGCCAAATCCCACAAGCCGCGCAGTGGAGAATCCATGGCCGTCGACAGCGACCGCATCCAGAGGCAGAAGCGCCCCCCTGGCCTGCCGTTCCGCCTGGCCAAGCTGGGGCACGTGGTCTTGAACGTCACGGACCTGGCCCGCTCGGTGCGGTTCTACACCCAGGTGCTCGGGTTCGAGGTCTCCGACGTCTATCCCGAGTCCATGATGCCCGGCGGCATGGTGTTCCTGCGCTGCACTCCCGATCACCACGGTGTGGCGCTGGTAGGCTCGCTGCAACGGGAATCCACCAGCACGGAGCTCAATCACGTCGCCTTCGAAGTGGGCACGATCGAGGAAGTCCTGCGAGCGCGGGATCACTTGCGCGAACACAAGGTCGCCATCGACTTTGAGGGGCGGCGCCGCGCCGGCTGCCAACTCGCGGTCGAATTCCGCGACCCCGACGGCCACCGGCTGGAAATCTACTGGGGCATCGACCAGATCGGAAGCAATGGATCGGTGCGCCCGCCTTCCGAATGGAGCGGAGCGCACACGCTGGAAGAGGCCATCGCCAACCCCGTGCCCGGACAGGACACGACGCTGCACGGTTACCCCACGTCGAAAAAGTGAGCGCGGCCCACCGGATCGGGTGACGGCGCGCCGCACCCCACGCCGGCGCTAGTCCTTTCCCCCACCCAGCCAATCGGCGGTCATGCGTGCATAGTCTCCATCGCGGGACGCGCGCTTCATCAGGTCATCCTGGGGCAGGCCGGGAATCTGCGCGGCCGGCGTGCCATTGCGCATGGCGCTGAGGGTGGCGTGGATCGCCTGAGCGGCGGCCGCGATGGGCAGGTGGGGCGGAATGCGGACGCGCACCCGCTGGGACGCGAGATAGTCGGAATCCGCCAGTTCCCCGCTGACTCCGCCCACGATGAGCGGGATCCGGATCGCCGAGGCCACCGCCTCCAATTGGACCCTCGACTTGGCGCCGATCACGAACATCATGTCCACCCCGGCGGCCTCGTAGGCCTTTGCCCGGGCGACGGCATCCTCGGTATTCGTAATCGCCATGGCGCTGGTGCGGCCCGCAATGATCAGATCGGGGTCCCGCCGCGCGGCCACGGCCGCCCGCATCTTGCCGACGCCTTCCTCGATGGACGAGACTTGGGGGGTCTGCTCGCCGTATTGCCGGGGAAGCACGGTGTCCTCGATGGAGAGCGCCGACACGCCGGCATCTTCCAGTTCCTCGATAGTGCGCATCGCGTTCAGCGCATTGCCATAACCATGATCCGCGTCCACGAACAGGGGCAGGCGGGTGGCGCGGCAGATGCGGTGCACCTGCTCCGCCAGTTCCGAGAGCGTGAGCAGGATCAGATCGGGCGCCCCCAAGACCGCCAGGGAGGCGACCGAGCCCGCCAGCATCACGGCCTCGAACTGCAAGTCCTCCGCGATCCGCGCGGAGAGCGCATCGTGCACGGAGGCGGGCATGATGCAGCGGGTGCCCGCAATCAATTCCCGCATCCGCCGGCGGCGCTCGCTGAAGGTCGGCATGGATTCCATCCTCGTTAAGGAGGCCGGTTTTGGAGTACCCGGGCCAGGGTCAGCCGGAACTTAGAACGTCTAACAAAACTGCTGAAACACAAAGACCACGAAGACCGCAAAGACCACAAAGAGAATTTCGCTCCTCGTGACAGCAGTTCTGAGAAAGATTAAGTAGCGCGCCGAACGCTCCATTGGCTCAAATTGCCGGATGAGTCGGTGTGAAAAGACGATGTTCTGTGTGTTCCCTTGTGTCCTTTGTGTTGAGGCAGTTTGAAGTTCTGTTGGGCGTTCTTAGTAGAACGTGCCGTCCTCGAGGGTCAGCAACGGGAACGCGGAGAGCACGGACGGCGTGGTCACGGCGGGGGCGGCGTGCAGGTACGAGCCATCCAATTCCGCCCAGCGGGTGACCCCCAGCAGCCCAAGGCAGGTCTGCGTCTCGTGCTCCAGGAGTTCCAGCATCCGCAGCAGGCCCGCCTCCCCGGCCGCCGCCATGGCGATCGCTTCCATGCGCCCCATCCCCACCAGATCGGCGCCGGAGGCGAGCGCCTTGACCACGTCCGTTCCGCGGTTGAAGCCGCCATCGATGACGATGCGGGCCTTGCCGTCCACGGCGGCGACAATTTCCGGCAGCACGTCCATGGCGCCGCGTCCGTGGTCCAATTGGCGCCCGCCGTGGTTGGAGACGTAAACCACCTCCACCCCGTGCTCCACGGCGAGCTTCGCATCCTCGGCGGTGCCAATGCCCTTGAGCACCAGCGGAATCTTCAGCCGCTTCTTGACGCGCGCCACGTCCTTCCAATTGAGCTTGGGCTGGTTCTCCCGGCCGGTCACGACCCGCCGGCGGAAGTTGCGCTTGGCCAGGTCGCGCTCGCGGCGGCTGTAGAGCGCCGTGTCCACGGTCAGGCAGAAGGCCAGATAGCCGCTGGCTTCGGCGCGGGCGATCCGATCGTCCACCCACGCGGCATCGCCGTGCACGTAGAGCTGATAGATGCGCGCCGCTTCGGGGGCGGCCTGGGCGACTGCCTCCAGGCCCGGCTCGCAGACGGAGCTGAGCATGGTAATCACGCCGAACCGCTGGGCCGCCTTGGCCGCCGTCGCGCCCCCACCGGCCTCGAACAGTTCCAGGGAACCGATGGGGGCCAGCAGCACGGGCAACCGGAGCTTGCGCCCCAGGAAGGTCGTCGTGGCGTCGACGCGGCTCACGTCCCGCAGCACCCGGGGCCGGAACGCGATGGTATCGAGCGCCAGCCGGTTGCGCCGCACCGTGGTCTCCGTCTCCGTGCCGCCGACCAGGTAGTCCCAGTTGTTGTGGTTGAGATTCTGCCGGGCCTTCTTCACGAGTTCATGCAGCGTTTCGAACTGGGACTCGGCCATTGTCGCCTCGTTGAATCTGTCGTCACAAAGGGGTGCGGACGCCATCGGCCCCCTGGGTTGGTCAGCGGGCACTTGCGCCGAACGCGGGCCCAGGCCCGCCGCCGAGCGCCCCCCTCCATAACCCAGAACGCGCCGCCGTTCCAGCGGCACGCCCGATCCGCCGCGTTTGTCTGTTGTGACGCGAACCATGGCGGCGCCCCGGACCTCTAAAGCGTACTTGTCGGGGAAAGCGAAGCCGCCCGAAGTCAACCCCGGGGGGGCCGCGCCAGTGCCGTGACTGGGTGCCTATTGGAGTTGGCCGGATTTGTGGATTGTCCGGAACGGATAATTTTGCCCTGATCCCGACTGGGATTTCCATTGCTGGCGCTGAGCGACCCCCAGCACGCTGGGAGCGATCACAAGGAATCCGACTTCCCCGGCACGATGCCGGTTGGGGATAGCGCCTGAAGGGATTTCAGTTCGGCACCCGCTCCCGGGTGGTCATCTCCCGCTTGCCGGGATAGGAGCATAAGACAAACTCGCGCCGAATCCGCACGGGGCGACTTGGAGGTCCACTCTCAATTCGGCACGCATCGGTCTATCCGCCGTTGCATCGAATCCCGCGCTTCCGCGCATCGATGCGGCGGCAAGATACTTCCAATTCGATCTGGGGTTTCCCATGAAACGGCTACCTCTGGTGGCGCTGCTTCTCGTTTTGGCCGGCCTCGCCTCGGCCGCGGACCTGCCGATTCGCGAAGTCGTCTTGTACAAGCACGGTGTCGGTTACTTCTCCCGCTCCGGCAAGATCGGCGCGGGAGAAACGGTTCGATTGGAGTTCAAGGCCGAAGACATGAATGACGTGCTCAAGTCGCTGATCCTGACCGACCGCCAGGGGAACCAGATCGCCGGAGTTCGCTATGACGCCAGCGAGCCCCTTGCGGAACGCCTCAAGAACTATCCGTTTGTCGTCGCTCCGAATGCGCCGCTGACCGCCTTTCTGGATCAATTGAAGGGCGCGCGCATCGACTTGAAGCTGGGCGCGGAATCCGCGGCGGGGGTGATAGTCGGCGCGCGCATCGTCAAGTCGGCCGACAAAGACCGCGCGTCGGACCGCGAGACGATCACGCTGCTCACCGATGCCTCCGACATGCGGACGTTCGACCTCGCCGCCGCGAGCGAAATGAAATTCGGCGACCCGAAGTTACAGGAGCTCCTGCGGGACTACCTTGCGTTGCTCAATCAAGCGCGGTCGAAGGACCGCCGCAGCGTGTATATCGACGCGACGGGGTCGGGCGCCCACGAGTTGGCCGCGAGCTATCTGACGCCGGCGCCGGTCTGGAAGTCGAGCTATCGCCTGCTGTTCGCGTCCCAAGGGGAGCCGACGCTGGAAGGCTGGGCCATCGTGGACAACATCTCGGGCGAGGACTGGAATGGCGTACACTTGTCCGTCGTGTCGGGCCGGCCGATCTCCTTCGTGACGCATCTCTATGAGCCGCGCTACATCGCCCGGCCGACAGTCGAACTGGCGGAGAACGTGGCTGCCGCGCCCAGGATTTTTTCGGGGGCGATCGATAGCGCCGAGAGCGCGGAACCGGCCTCGGCACCGGCGCTCGCAATGGCGATGCGGTCCAGGAAATCCGCCGCGTCCAAGGAAGCCGATGAGGACGTGCTGGGGTCCGGATCGCAGGGAGCGCTCCAGGGTCAGCGGGAAGCGAGACCGGTCTCCACGTCTACCCTGGCGGCGACCGCCCAGGGGCGCGATGCCGGCGCGTTGTTCGAGTACAATTTCGCGGCGCCGGTCACCGTCAAGAAGGGCCAGTCCGCGATGCTGCCGTTCTTGCAGCAGAAGCTGACGGGGCGCAAGTTGCTGATCTACTCGGAAGCCTTCGGCCTCAATCCGCAGAACGCCGCGGAGATCGTCAATAGCACCGGGAAGACGCTCGATGGGGGGCCGATCACCGTCTACGACGCCGGGGCCTACGCCGGCGAGGCGCTGGTGGAAACGGTGAAGGCGGGCGACCGGCGGTTGATCAGCTATGGCGTCGATCTGGGCACCCGTATTTCCACGGCGTGGGGTTCCGCCAAGATCGTCGTGCGGGAGATTCACGTGCGCCGCGGCGTGCTCACTTCGCGCGCCGCTACCGAGGAGACGAAGAACTACTCGATGCGGAATGTGGATGCGGCGCCGAAGGCGCTGATCATCGAGCATCCGCAGCGCCCCGGCTACAAATTGGTGGAACCGGTCAAGCCGTCGGAAACCACGGAAAACGCGTATCGCTTCGAAGTGAAGCTGGGGCCGGCCGCCACCCAGTCCTTTGCCGTGCGCGAGGAGCGCGTCACCGAACAAACGGTCGCCGTGTCCAGCATGACGCCGAATGTGCTCATGACGTGGATGCAGAACAAGGTGCTGGGCCCGGATGCGCTGCGCCAACTGGATCTCATCGCCCAGAAAAAACGCGAAATCACCGGGAACGACGCGGCGCTCAGCCAAACCGACGCCAGCCTGGCCGGATTGGGCCAGGACCAGGAGCGCCTGCGCCGCAACATCGAGAGCTTGCGCAAGATCGCCGGTCAGGCCGAGCCGGTGGAGCAGTATTCCCGGCAACTGGCGGCGAACGAGATCAAGATCGTCGGATTGCGCGATACCCTGAGCGACCTGCGCCGCAAGAAGGCGGCGCTGGAATCGGAACTGAGCGCGCTGATCGACAAGACGGAATTTTAGGGCGTCTATACACAACGACACAAATGCAGCCACGGATGAACACGGATGAACACGGATTAGAAAAGAAATGAGCGATGACGCGTTGCGGTGACACGGGAGGAGCTTTGCGCGAGCAAGGTTGGCTGACCTGCTCCAAAAGCCCATTGGAGAGCAGTCCGATGCTTCTCTTGTGCAGGCAGTCACTGAAACCTGGGCGATTGATCCGTATCGATCTGTGTTCATCCGTGGTCATCCGCGGCCAATCGCTAATGTCGCTTTGTATAGATTCCTGACCGCTCCTGCGCCGTGACCTGATAGGGTTGCCGGGATGGACACCCTGCAGGCTAGACGTCCACAGAGCCCGCTCTGCACTGCGAAAGGCGGATACGATGCGCTGGGTGCGATGCCAACGCGACGGCAATGTATTCTTTGGCGTCTTGCGCGGCGACGAGGTGGAAGAAGTCGCGGGTGCGCCCTTCGCCGCACATGCAATGACCGGAAACCGCCACCCGTTGGGTTCGGTCAAGCTGCTGGTACCGGTGGTCCCTCCGACATTCTACGCAGCGGGTCTCAACTACGTCGAACACATCAAGGCCCAAGCCGCAAGCCAGGGACGGGAGGCGAACATTCCCCAGAAGCCGGATGTCGGGTACCGGGCGGTCAATGCGCTGATCGCCACCGAAGAACCCGTCATCATTCCACGTGATGCCGGGGAGCAGGTTCAGTACGAGGCGGAACTGGTCGTGGTGATCGGCAAAAAGGCCAAGCACTTGTCAGAGGCTGAGGCCCTGTCCTGTGTGTTCGGTTACACCATCGGAAACGATGTGAGCGAGCGGGATTGGCAGGCGGCCGACCGCACCCTGTGGCGGGCGAAAAATACGGACACCTGGAAGCCCATGGGGCCGTGGATCGAAACGGACGTGCAACTGGAGCGCCTGCGAACGATCGTGCGGGTGAACGGGCGGACGACCATCGAGTTTCCCACCAACCACATGCTGTTCGGCGTTGCCACCTATATCAGCGCGATCACCCGTTACGTCACCCTTTATCCGGGGGACGTGATCTGGATGGGAACGGAGGGCGCTGCGCCCAATCTGAAACCGGGCGATCTCTGCGAGATCGAAATCGTCGGGATCGGCACGCTGCGGAATGTGTTCGCCGCGGAGTCTTGAACGGCCGCGGACGGCGCAGTCCAGAAGACGTGGGCACGGAATCAAGGGGGGCTAACAAAACTTCTGAACCACAAAGCGAATTTCGCTCCTCGTGGCGGCAGTTCTGGGAAGGGCGAAGCAGCGCACCAGAACGCTCAATTGGCTCAAATCGCTCGATGAGTCGGCGTGAAGAATTCGCTGTTCTTTGTGGTCTTCGTATCCTCTGTGTTGAGGCAGCTTGCAGTTCTTTCAGGCGATCGAAGGCGTCCCCCCATCCGCGTGCCGGACACGGGGAGCGCCTGCAGCGGAGAGGCTGGGATTCGAACCCCGGGTACGGTTTCCCGCACACATGCTTTCCAGGCATGCGCCTTCAACCACTCGGCCACCTCTCCCAACTCCAGCCCAGGCGGGGTCTCCGCCCGAGCCAAGCGTTTATCATACGGACGTCGCGCGCGGTTGAAAAGGGGAAACCGGGTCTTTGCCGCCGTGGGGGACTGCCACCGTTTCACTTCTGAAACGTGATTTCCGCGATGTCCTTGAGGAAAATCTCGTAGTTCCCAAACGCTGTTTCGCCGTAGCACTTGCTCGTGCGGTCCAGGGTCAACTCGAGGGTCTCGCCGCTGCGCAGGGCCATGCGGGCGAGCACTTGCGTGGGCGCGATGTTGGCCTGGCCGGGCACCACCTTGACCGATTGCACCTTTTGGAACGGCAGGGTGATGGTGGCGCTGCCGTACTGCCCCTGGAAGTGCACCTTGCCTTCCCAGGTGAACCGTTCCGCCTGGACTTTCTGGCCGCGCGCGTCGCTCACGGTGACGGTGAAGTTTTTCTGGGGAATGGGGATCGGCTTGTCGCTTCCACCGTTTCCCCCCCCCAGGCCCAGCACAAAGGGCGCGGCCAACAGCAGCGCGCCCAACACCCAGCCGGGCCGTCCTGGCCTCGGGAATCGCAGACTGGTCTTCACCCTGGCCTCGCCGTCTCGTTCGCCGCCTGCCGCTCGGCCCGCCGCCTGCCGCGTGGCGGACCCGGGTTGCCGTAGACCTAACGGTACTGCATGCACGGCGGCACCTCAAGGGACCAGCGCCGGGTTCGCCACGGAGTGCAGCGCCTCCACCGCGTCGATGTCCGCGCCCGAAGCCCACAGGTCGCTCTGGGTGTTGCCGTAGTCGGCATACAGCGTCCCCGCGTCGGTCAGACGCACGTAGCAGGCTTGGAAATCGGCGGGCAGGCCTGCGGCGGCGATCACGGCCGCCAAGTCAAACCGGTCGCCACCCTCCGCCGTGGGAATGACGCCCGCGAAGCCCGTGTACCGTGCCGGGTCGATCAAGGGCTTGCCGGTATCGACCGCAACGGGGAAGGCGAGCCAGGTGACCGAGTCCTCGGACACCTCCACCCGCGCCAGTTCATTGCTGGTGCCCGCATTGCCGTTCGCGTCGGTGGTGCGGAAGGGATTCTCGTACACGGCAAGATCGTCACCCGGTCCATCCACGATGCAGCGGTGGCCGCCCGGGTCCCCGAGCCCCAGCACGATCTGGCCACCCAGGGCGGCGGTGGGGGTCGGATCGTAGCCCTGCGCCAGGTCGAAGCCCGCTGTGACCGCATAGCCCAGGGAGGCCACGTCCAGCACGCCCGCCGGCGCACCCAGTGTGACGCCGGGG
>JBGPEV010000054.1:0-9583 GCA_041482995.1 bacterium
CCGCAACTTACAAGGAGGTGGTCATGACATTGCGAATCAACCACAACACGGCGGCGATGAATACCCATCGCAACCTGTTGGTGAACGATCGCATGCTTCAGAAGTCGCTGGAACGGTTGTCGTCCGGGTTGAAGATCAACCGGGCTGCCGACGGCCCCGCCAATCTGATTATTTCCGAGCAGATGCGGGCGCAGATTTCCGGTATTCAGCAGGCGATCGACAACTCCGAAACCGCCGTCGGGATGGTCCAGACGGCCGAAAGCGCATTGACGGAGGTGAACACGCTGCTGGTGAAAATGCGCCAGTTGTCCGTGCACGCCGCCAACGAGGGAGCTAACGACCAGGTGATGCTGCAAGCCGATGCGTTCGAGTTCTCGAACGCCCTGGACACCATCGATCGCATCACCTCCAACACGCAGTTCGGGTTGAAGCGGATTCTCGACGGCAGTCAGGGTGCCAACGGCGCCGCCAACGGTGTGGGCCTGGAATTCATCGGTGCCGGTCCCACCACGCGGTCCTCGCCGGTGCAGGGCTACGATGTGCGGGTCCAGCAACTGGGCACCCAGTCCCGGATCGAGGGAGGAACGGCCCTCAAGCGGGAATCCATCGATGCGGGCGAGGAACTGACTTTCGCCGAAGGTGGCAAGACGGTCACCTTCCGCACTACCCCCGGAGATTCCGTTGCCCAGGTCGCGGGAAAGCTCCGCAACGAGATCAAGCAATTCGGGCTGGACGTGGAGCTGGAACTGACGCCGGACAACACGCTGACCGTGACGCACCACAAATATGGCAGCGCCGGGACCTTCTCCGTCGCCTCCAGCACCGCGGGTGTGCTCTCCGAGGAAGCGGGCGTGATGCAAAGCGCCACACCGGGCCAGGACATCCGGGGGACGATTGGTGGCCACGTGGCCGTCGGACGGGGCCAGGTGCTCACGGGTGCCAGCGGCACTCCGGTGGACGGGCTCGCGGTGCGCTACACGGGCGAAATCCTGACCGACGCGGATGCGGGCGAGGGCACGAAATCCGCCGGACGGGTATCGCTTTACCAGAACTCCCTGGTGTTTCAGGTGGGCGGCAACGTGGGCCAAAGCGTGTCGGTATCGCTCAACGGCACCAACTCGCGCTTCCTCGGGCGGGGTGTCGGCAATGTGAGCGGATTCCGGAGCCTGCGGGAGGCGAACCTGATGAATGCGCAGAAGGCGCAGGACACTATGCGGCTGCTGGACGCGGCCACGGACGAAGTCACCAAGACCCGCGCCGCACTGGGGGCGTTCCAGAAAAACACCCTGGAAAGCAACCTGCAGCAGTTGCGGATCACGTCGGAGAACCTGGTCAGCGCCGAATCCACCATCCGGGATGCCGATATGGCGGCCGAAATGGCGGAATTCACACGCAACAGCATCATGGTGCAGAGCGCCACGGCCATGTTGGCCCAGGCCAACGCGACGCCCCGTACGGTGCTGACCCTGATCGGGTAACGGATTGGGCCCCCGGTCTTGCACGTCGCACGCGGGATAACACGCAACAGGGACGGCGCCGGCGGTGCAGGCCAGTTGCCCGCCGGCGGCCCGTGCACGAATGACACAGAAACGGCGGCCAATGACGGCCATTGAACGGATTCGGTATGGACTTTTCCATTAAGGGACCTGGCGCCGGCCTACGCTTTTCGCGGCAGCGGCTGCCGACGCCGCACCGTGCCGCTTCGGATCCTCCGGCAGAACTCAGCGCGGCCGCGGAAACGGCCGCGGTGTGGGCCGGGGAGTTGCACGAAGCGGAGCAAATGCGCGCCGCCATGGTCGCGGTGAATCAGGCCATTGAGGCCACCGAGATGGCCGTGGCCTGGGTGGGCGCGGCCACCGAGGGCCTGCAAGAGGCCCAGGCCCACGTGCGCATGATGGAACAGACCGCCCGGCAAGCGTTGCCAGGCGGCGGAGACTTGCCCCCAGCGGAGGAATGGGAGCGGCTGCAAGAGCGCTGGAAGAAACACCGCGGCGCCATTGACGCGGTGGCGGAGAAAACCCGCTTCGGCCCGGTCCAATTGCTGGACGGCACGCTGGGCTGTCGTGCCGCGGCATTCGGCACGGGACTCGACTTGATCGCCGTTGGCGACGGCGTGCGCTCGTCGCCGCCGGAGGGCTACGAGATCCTGATCTCCCAGGAGCCGACCCGGCCCACCTTTCTGGGAGAACTCCCTCTCACGGACGCCGGGATTGCCGGCCGAGTGGTGCTGGCGCTGGAAGCCGGGGGAAAAAGGGTGGAACTGCGCACCGAACCGGGCCAGTCTCCCGAGGCCGTGGCGGCGGCATTGCATGCCTCGGCGCGGGGATCCGGTCTGCCGGTGTCGGTTCAGGTGGGACCGGCCAACCGGCTGCTGGTGCAGCACGGACGCCTGGGCAGCCGATTCCAGATCGTAGGGGAAAGCTCCGTTCCGGGGATTCTCTCCAATCGGGATGGAACCCCGCGGGTTGTTTCCAACGGCCGGGACGTCGCTGGAACGCTGCATGGCGAACCGGGAGATGGACGCGGCCAGTTGCTGACCGGCCGCCCGGAAAATCGGTTCACCGCCGGCCTGGTCGTACGATTTCGGCCGGTCGTGCCCGCGACGGCACCGGGGTGGAAGGACGGCAATCTGGCCGCTGGGCGTGTGCTCGTTTCGCAACAACGGCTCCGCTTGCGCTGGGACGGCCCGGATGCCCTTCACGTCGCCCTGCGCCTGGACCCCGTGCGCTGCATGGACCTGGGCCGCGGCGAAGATGAGGACGGAGAATTTGTTTGCCTGGCCGACGCCATCGCGCTGCCGCGTGAGCGGACCCTGGCGGCGCTGGCGGCCATCGAACGGGCGCGCACACAAGTGGAAGCGGCATTGCACGAGGTGCGGCAAGCCGGGGAACAGGCACTGCCCGCGCATCTGGCCCGTCTGCGCGTCCAGGCCCAAAACCTGGCGGCCGCCAGCCACGCCATTACGGCGCCGCAACTGGCCATGGACGCCGTGCGCACGCTGGTGCGCGGCTTGCGGCGCGGTGCGGACCATCCCCTGGCGGTGCAGAACTCCGTGCCGCCCAAGGCCATGCTGCGCCTGCTGGAAGGGGATCTGACGACGGACGAAGTGCTGAAAATGAACTGACGGCCTGCGGCGAACGGTATGCAGGCGCATCCGGGGAGCGCGTCACGACGCGGACCCCGAACGTGGGAATGACCGGGAGCGGCAGTGGCTGCCGATTCCCCGGCCTGAATGGGTGAGGCGGTCATGACGGTGCGGATCAACAACAACATCGCGGCGCTGCGCACCGCGCGCAACCTTTCCGAGGTGGACCGCAAGCTGGCTGAATCGCTGGAGCGGCTCTCCTCCGGATTTCGCATCAACCGGGGCGCGGACAACCCCTCCGGGCTCGTCATTTCCGAACAGATGCGGGGGCAAATCGCCGGGCTGACCCAGGCGATCTCCAACACGGAACTCGCGACGGCCATGTTGCAAACCGCCGAGGGTGGGGTGACGGAGGTGAACAACATCCTGATCCGCATGCGGGAGCGCGTGCTGCACGCCGCCAACGAAGGCGCAAACGACATTCAGGCGGTCGAGGCGGACAACATGGAAGTGCGTGCCGGACTCGATGCGATCGCCCGCATTGCCACCACCACCAGCTTTGGACGCCGCAACCTGTTGGATGGAAGCAGCGGCATTGTGGGAGAATCCCAGGGCCAGGGCGTCACGTTCCTGGGGGCCGCGCAGCGTACCCGGAGTTCTCCCATCGCCGGCTATGCGGTGGAGATTACCCAGTTGCCCACGCGGGCCGTCCTCGAGGGCCGCCGGCGCCTGAGGGCCGACGATCTTCCGGACCTGTCCGTGTCCCTGTTCGAAGGCGGCAGAACGGTCCGCATCGATGCAACCGCCCAGGACTCGCCCGAGAGTTTTGTCGGCCGGCTGCGGGCGGCGGTGGAACAGGCGGGCCTCAAACTGGATATACGCTTTGACGACAACCGCGTCACGGTCCGCCACAAGGACTATGGCAGCGCACCGACGTTTCAGGCCATCAGCTCCGTCGACGGAATTCTATCGCGTGACGCCGGCACCGTGGAGCGCCCGGTACCTGGCATCGACCTTGCCGGCTCCATCGGGGGAGAAGCGGCAATTGGCGTGGGACAGGTGTTGCGCGGCCAGACCGGCAACGAGAATACGGAAGGGCTGGCGGTGCGCTATACGGGTCCCTACGTTTCCACGGGCGCCACGAATCGGGAAGGGGAGCCGGTGCGGGAATTCCGGCCCGTCACCGGCGTCGTCGGCGTGGTGAATGTGGCCAATAACGCGCTGGATTTCCAGATCGGCCCCAATTCCGGGCAACGCATCGGCGTGGCCCTGCCGGCACTGAGTCCGCAGCTCCTCGCCCATCGCATCGATACGGAAAGTGGATTCACAAGTCTGGCGGACATTCGCGTGACGACATCCGCCGGCGCGCGGGATAGCCTGCTGTTGATCGACAGTGCGGTCGACGAGTTGACGGAGATGCGCGGCCGCCTGGGCGCCGTGCAAAAAAACGGGCTCGAGAGCAACCTGAATACCCTGCGGATCACCGCTGAAAACCTGATCGCGGCCGAATCCACCATCCGGGATACGGACCTGGCGAAGGAATTGGCCGAATACACCAAGAACCGCATCCTGTTCGAAGCCAACGCCGCCTTGTTGGCCCAGGCCAATCAACAGTCCTCGACCGTCATCCAATTGATCCGGTAACCCCTTCAACGCAGCCACGCCCCCGATGATCGCAGGAGCCGACATGATCCCCCAGCGAAGCTTTCCTCCACCCGCGCACGCCCCGCCGTTGGCGGGATTTGCGCTTCTTTGTCTGGCCCTGCTGCCGTTCTTCGCCGGATGCCTGGGCGAGCCGATTCTGTCGGAACGGCAGCCCCCGGTCTCCTGCTCCCAACGGCGGCTGGAATACTCGGCCGCCCTGTTTGGCGAGGCCCGCACGCAGATGGCGCGGCACTTCAAGGAGCGCTCCGCAATGACGCTGCACTACGCCTACTACCTGAGCAACGATGCGATCCAGTTCGCCCGCTCCGCCCGCGGGTGCCCCGATTTCAACGACGCAGTGAGGAGTCAGGCCCTGAACCTGATCCGCACCAGCCGCCAATTGCGCATCCTGGCCGTGACCAACATGCGCGACCCCGATCCGCTGGTAACCATGACCCTGATGCAGGACCGCTATGCGGATTTATTTGTGAACCGGGATGTTGAATAATTCAGAGGAGCATCGTCGCACTGCACGCGGGGGCTGGCTCGCCACCGCGGGGGAAGTGCAACAACCGGCGCCGCAGGGTCAAGCCCATCGCAGGCCCGGCGCACAGGATTTGGGATGCCGGGGAGCAAGACCCTGGCAGCGGCCGATGAGACTGCGCAGCGATGACACCATTGCCGCCATTGCCACCCCCCTGGGGACCGGGGGCGTGGGGATCGTAAGGATCAGCGGGAAGGATGCGGTAGCCATCGTGGATCCATTGTTCCGGCCCCGGAGCGGGCCGAGCCTGCGTGGGGCGCCGTCGCACAAGCTGCTCTATGGCTGGCTGGAACGCCAGGGCGAACCGCTCGACGAGGTACTGGCCGTGGTGATGCGCGCCCCGCATTCGTACACGCGCGAGGACGTGGTGGAGGTGCACTGCCATGGCGGAACCCTGGTGCTGCGCTCGGTGCTGGACCTGGCCTGCCGGGGCGGGGCGCGCCTGGCGCAACCCGGTGAATTCACTTGGCGCGCGTTTCTCAATGGGAGGCTCGATCTGACACAAGTGGAAGCCGTCGGCGATATCGTTGGCGCGCGCTCCGCACTCGGACTGAGAGTCTCCGCCAATCAGTTGCGTGGACGTCTTCACGGGGAAATCCAGGCGCTGCGCGACAACGTTGCCCACGTGGCGGCGCTCGTCGCGGCGGGGATCGATTTCCCGGAAGAAGACGTCGTGTTCTCCCATCGGGAGGAGATACGATTGCGCCTCGCCGAAGCGCAGAATCGGCTGCAGGAGTTGCTGCGAACGGCGGACCAGGGGCGGATTCTGCGGGAGGGCTTGGCCATTGCCATCGTCGGAAAACCGAACGTGGGCAAATCCAGCTTGCTCAACGCCCTGCTGCGGGAGAATCGCGCCATTGTCACGGAAATCCCCGGCACCACGCGCGACACGCTGGAGGAGGGCCTGGATTTGAACGGGCTCGCCGTCCGCCTGATCGACACGGCTGGCATCCGCGAAACCACCGACGTGGTGGAGCGGGAAGGCATTTCCCGCTCGGAGCGCGCCATCGCGCTGTCCGATTTGGTGCTGGTGGTGCTGGACGGCTCCGCCCCGCTGGAGGTGGCCGATCGCCAGGTCTTGGCGTTGGCGCCGCCGGACGCCATGCTGGCGGTCGCTAACAAGCGGGACCGGATGGCGCAGGGCCAGCCGGAGTGGACGGCCGAATTGGATGGGCGGCCGCTCGTTGTGATCTCGGCGCGCACAGGCGATGGCTTGGCGACGCTGGAATCGTGGATCCGGGAGTGGGCGGTCCATGACGAGCGCCCTCTGCTGGAGCATGCGATCATTACCAACCTGCGGCAGCGCGAGGCCGCCCGCTTGGCGCATGAGGCGCTGCGGGATGCCCTGCAGGGGATGGCGGAAGGGCGGGGGGACGAATTGCTGGCTGTGGACCTCAGCCGCACATTGGATGCGTTGGGCGATATCGTCGGCGAAACCACCGCCGATGACTTGTTGGATCGCATTTTCGCGGAGTTCTGCATTGGCAAGTGATTCGGGAGGCCGCGGCGGCGCCAAGGGCATGAGCAATGCCGAGCGGCTGGTCGAGCGCAAGATCAGCCTGCTGCGCGACGTGTTGGAAACGACCCGGCGGGAATTGTTGCTGGTGGAGTTGGACAACCTTGCGCCGCTGTTGGAGCGCAAGGACGTCTTGATCGGTGAGCTGACGGCTGTGGATCGGGCACTGGAGGCGCTGGGGGAGGGCGGACTGCGCCAGCAACAGGACCTCCCCTACGGGATCGAATTGACCCGGCTGGTGGAAGCCATCCTGGAAAATCAGCGCACGATGGAACTGCGCATCGATGAGGAACGGCAGCGGCTCCACCAGGAGATGCGGGACCTGGATCAACAATCACGGGTGCGGGGCTATCTGGAACGGCAACGGCCACGATCCGGCAAGGTGGACCTGACCCGCTAGCAGAGATGGGCAAGATACAATGAGTGACGTCAGCCGAATTATTTCGCAGATGATTCCGCGGCACGAGCGGCTACCCCGCAGCACGGGGCTGGGCGGCCGCATTGTGCCGGTCGACTCCCGGCCTATCGCGATTCCCAGCCTGAACGTGCTGGATAATCCACGCATTATGGCTTTGCTCGAGATCGACAACCCCATCAGTAGCCAGCATATCCGCAGGGAAGCGATGGAACAGTTGACCCGCATGCTCGAGGGCATCAACGACTACATCGTCAGCCAGGTCCGGTATACGGGTATCCGGTTCTACACCGAGGAGCGCGCCAACCGCATCGTCGCGGTGATTCGCGACATGAACTCAGGGGAAGTGCTGAAGGTCATGCCCTCCAGCGCCGCGCTGGAAGTCGCCGCGCGCTTGAGGCAAGCTTCGGGTATTCTCGTGAATGTGACCACCTAGACGGGGGGCCTCCATGCCGGTTTCCAGCTATCAGGCTCAGCAGGTGTTGGCCGAATTGCGCAAGCGGCTCGGGTTGGAGAACAAGCCGTCCGGCTCGGATTCCGCGGCGGTGCGCGTCTCCACGATATCGATCATCGAGGATGATGCGGAATCGCCGGCGGCTCGGATCGCCCCGCCGATCGTGTCGAATACGGTGGTCGACGGAACGCCCTATCCGCCGGCGGTGGAACGGGAACTGGAGCGCCGCGCCGGCGTCTTCATGCAGCCCAATGTTCCGCCGCGGCAATCCGCCAAGCCCATTCCCAAGACGGGCCGCCGTCCGGCCCCGCCCACGCCGCCCCGCAGCCTCGGCGAAGGCGACTGATCGCCGCTCGCGCCCGTGCCGGAAGCGGTTCGCAAGTCGCCCTAAGCCGGCTTCTCCGCCAGCGCCGGATTCGCGAGCGCTTTCTCGACCTGCAACGTCCGCTCGTCAATCGGCCAATGCACGATGGCCGCGAACACGCCCAGCGCGATTCCTCCGTACCAGATGGGATCGTAGCTGCCGGTCAGGTCAAAGACCAAGCCGCCCAACCACACGCCGAGAAAGCTGCCGATCTGGTGGCCGAAAAACACGAACCCGAAGAGCGTGGAGAGGTACTTCACGCCGAAGATTTGGCCCACGAGCGCGCTCGTCAGGGGCACCGTGCCCAACCACAGGAACCCCACCGCGCTGGCGAAGACCAGCACCGTGAGGTTGGAGATCGGCGTGAATACGAAGAACGCGATGGCCACCGAACGCCCCAGGTAAAGGGCGGACAATGTATTCTTCTTGCTGTAGCGCCCGCCCAGCACGCCAAAGGTGAATGAGCCCAGGATGTTGAAGAAGCCGATCAGCGCCAACGCGGTCGCGCCCATGGCGGGAGAGATGTGGTTGTCCACCAGGTAGGCCGGCAAGTGGGTGCCGATGAATGCGATATGGAATCCGCAGACGAAGAAGCCCGAGAACATCAGCCAGTACTGCCGGTGGCCCATCGCCTCCGCGAACGCCCTTCCCGGCCGTGCCGTGGTCAGGCCCGCGTCGGGCGCTGCCTTGCCCGTCAGCAGGGCCGACATCGGCACCATGATCAGTCCGATCGCGGCGAGCGACATCAGCGCGAGCGACCAGCCCTGCGCCGAGATCAGGCCCTGCCCAAGCGGCAGCATGACGAACTGGCCGATGGATCCGCCCGCCGAGGCGATGCCCATGGCCATGCTGCGCCGTTCCGCCGGCACCGCACGGCCCACGGCGCCCAGAACCACCGCGAAGGAACAAGCGCTGATGCCCAGGCCATTGAGGACGCCGACCCCCAATGTGAAGGTGGCCGGATCGGTGGACAGCCCCATGGTCAGCAGCCCCAGGGCGTAGCCGACCGCCCCCAGGGCGACCACCCGTCCGGTGCCATAGCGGTCCGCCAGCATCCCCGTGAACGGTTGGGCCACTCCCCACAGCAGATTTTGCAGGGCGATCGCAAAGGCGAACGTTTCCCGGCCCCAACCCAACTCCATGGTCATCGGGCGCAGGAACAATCCCAGGGTTGCCCGGATCCCCACGGACAAGGAAATGACGACGGTGGCCGCAATCAGCACCACGAGCGGCGTGCGCCACGACTTGAGCATAGGCCTCTTTCAATCGGGAGACAGGACGGCCCGCAAGTGCCGGAGAGCGCGCCATTGCGTCCGGTGCAAACCGGTGCCGGTTCGGGACAGGATGCTTTAATTTCAGGGGTTGCACAACTCACGGAGCGCCGCCGCCACCAGCGGCAGATCGGCGGCAAACAGGGTGCGGAAGTCCAGCAACACGCGGCCGTCGTTGATGCGCGCAATGATGGGGGGTTCCCGCACCCGCAGCCTCGCGGCCAGCGCTTCCGCGTCACGGCCCCGCAGGGTGAGGGCCAGGCAAAGGGTCTCCATGCGGACGTCCGGCG
>JBGPEV010000055.1:0-9563 GCA_041482995.1 bacterium
CAAAGGCCAAGGCCAGCGCGTAGAGCGCGAATGCCAGGAGATAGTAGCGGGTCCCGGTCAGGCGCGGCGGGTAGAGCGCCCAGAGCAGCGGCACGCCGCCCAGGCAGGCCGCCTGATAGGCGAAGTAGAACGTGAGATCTCCCCGTCCCGCCGCCTCTGTGGCGATCCAATAGGTGACGCTCGCCATTCCCGCGGCGAGGATCGGCACGGCCGCCCGCATCGCCACGCGGCCTCCCATGCGCTCCGCGACCGTGATCGCGAGCAGCAGACCCAACGCCACGGTGATGGGCAGGCGGTCCCAATAGAGCGTGAAGGTGTTCGGGTGCCAGTGGTAGTAGACCGAGCCCGCGGCCGTCCACAACACGGCCACGAAGAGCCCGGCGAACAGGCGCCGCTCGACCGGCTGGGCAAACCCGGGACCGCCCCGCCACAACACGCCCAGCCCGAACGCCCCGGCGGCGGCGATCGCCCCGTTGCTCGCCACGTTCCAGAAGTGGGGCAGACCCAGCAGGGTGCGCTGATCCGCATATTGGTGATAGGCGGGGTCCTGGGCGAAGCGGGGCAGCAGAATTGCCGCCAGCAACGCGACAGCGGGCCAGGCCAGCACCAGCGCCGGTCGGATGTTTGCGCTCACTGCGGGTCTCCTCTACTGCCGGCGGTCACCGGATCGGCCGTGGGCGCTGATTGCCTTGCCTTTTCCTCGGCGCCACCGTCTAATACCCACTCCGCGCAGCGGACCCCAAACTGATACCTTCCGCCATGAAAACCGATTCCGTGCAACGCTACGTCGATACCTTCTGGGATTCCGAGATTCTTCCCACCTTGATGGACTATATCCGCATTCCCAATCAATCGCCGATGTTCGACCCCCAGTGGCAAGAGCACGGGTACATGGCGAGCGCCGTGGCCCTGGTTGCCAAATGGATGGCCGACCGCCTCCCCGGTGTCACGTTCGAGGTGCTGCGGGACGGAGCGCACACGCCGCTGATTCTGGCGGAATTGCCCGGCAGCGGGAAGGGCACGATTCTCCTGTACGGCCACTTGGACAAACAGCCGCCATTCTCCGGCTGGCGCCCGGAATTGGACCCGTGGAAGCCGGTGCTCGACAACCAGGGGCGGCTCTATGGCCGGGGGGGCGCCGACGATGGCTACGCGGCGTTCGCCGCCGTGGCCGCCCTGCGCACCGCGCGGGAGGCCGCCGTGACCCACGGGCGGATCGTGATCCTGATCGAATGTTCGGAGGAATCGGGATCGATCGACCTGCCCCATTACCTTGCCGCCCTCGGGGAGCGCATCGGCACCCCGGACCTGGTGATTTGCCTGGACAGCGGCTGCGGTAACTATGAGCAGTTGTGGAGCACCACCTCGCTGCGTGGGTTGGTGACGGGAACCGTGAAGATCGAAGTCCTGACCGAGGGCGTGCATTCGGGCATGGCGGGCGGTATCGTGCCCACGCCGTTCCAAATCTCGCGCACGCTGTTTGACCGCCTGGAGAATGCGGCCAGCGGCGAGGTGTTGCCCGCGGGCTTGAAGGCCGCCGTGCCGCCGGCGCGCCGGGAGCAGGCGCGCCAGACCGCCCGCGTCCTGGGCGGCGCCGTGAGCGGCATGTTTCCCTGGACGCCCGGGATGCAGGCCCTGGCGGACGACCCGGTGGAGCTGTTGCTCAACAACACTTGGCGCGCCTCCCTGGCCGTGGTGGGCCAGGAGGGCATGCCGGACGTGGAACACGCGGGCAACGTGCTGCTCCATGCGCTCACCTACAAGTTCTCCCTGCGCATTCCGCCCGCGCTGGATGCCCAGGCCGCCGGACGGCTGGTGAAGGAGTTGCTCGAGCGCGATCCACCCTTTGGCGCCAAGGTCACGGTCTTCTGCGGCGGCAGTCCCGGCTGGGACGCGCCACCGCTCGCCCCGTGGCTGGAGCGGGCCACGGAAGCGGCCTCCCGCGAGTTCTACGGCCAGGAGGCCTGCTACTTCGGCGTCGGGGGCTCCATCCCCTTCATGCACATGATCGGCGAGCGCTTTCCCCAGGCCCAGTTTCTCATCACGGGCGTGTTGGGGCCCAACTCCAATGCCCACGGTCCCAACGAGTTCCTGCACGTGCCCTACGCCAAAAAGCTGACCGCCTGTCTGGCGCGGATCATTGCGGCGCACGCGCAGGCGGCCCGCACCTGAACAGAACGACAAAACTTCGGCCACAAATGAACACAGATTCGAAACACAGATGCGATAGCGCAGTTCAGTGACACGGGCGGAGCATTGCGCGGCCATGGTTCGTCAACCTGCTTCAAAAGCCGCTTCGAGAGCAGTCCATGTGTTTCTTGCATGCAGCCAGTCTCCGGAATTTGGGCGCTTCATCCGAATCCAACTGTGTTTATCTGTGTTCATCTGTGGCGAGTCATTTTTGTCGCCAAGTATGATGCGAGAGAATGCCATGCTGATCGACGTGCACACGCACTTGGTGCCCAATCCCCTGCCCAATTTCGCGAGCCGCAAGGGCGGCGCCACCTGGCCTGCCCTGGAGGCGTTGAACGCCCAGCAGTGCAAGATCATGATTGCGGGCAAGAATTTCCGCACCGTGACCGACGCCTGCTGGAGCCCCCAGCGGCGCGTGGAGGACATGGAACGGGAAGGGGTGGGGCGGCAAGTCGTCTCGCCGATGCCCGAGCTCTTCTCCTATTGGCTCGACGCCCGGGATACCCTGGATTTCTCCCGCTCCATCAACGAGACCCTGGCGGAGTGGGTACACGCCCAGCCGGAGCGGTTCTACGGCCTGGGGCAGGTGCCCCTGCAAGACCCCCACCTGGCCGCCAAGGAGATCGCCGGGATCAAGCGCATGGGACTGCAGGGCGTGGAAATCGGCAGCAACGTGAACGGCAAGTCCCTCGCCTCGCCCGAGTTCCTGGAATTCTTTCAGGAAGCCCAGGCCCAACGCTGCCCCGTGTTCATTCATGCCTTGAAGCCCCAGGGCGCCGAGCGCTTCACGGGTCCGCCCGTGCTCAACAACCTGATCGGCTTTCCCCAGGAGAACGCCCTGGCCGCCGCGACACTCATCACGGGCGGCGTCATCGAGCGCTGCCCGGATTTGCGGGTGCTGTTCAGCCATGGGGGCAGCGGGTTCATGATCGTGCTGCCGCGGCTCGACCAAGGCTGGCGCGCCTTGGAGCAGTTTCTGCCCAAGCCGCCCTCAAGCTATGTGGGGAACTTCTATTTCGACTCGCTGCTCTTCGACCCCCTGGCGATCCGCCACTTGGTGGACCGCTTTGGCAGCCGGCGGGTGCTGGTGGGATCGGACTACCCCTTCGCGATCCGCGAGACGCCGGCCGGCAAACACATGCGCGAGGTGGTTGGACTTTCCCCGGATCAGCAGAGCGATCTGACCTTTCGCTCTTGCATGGAGTTCCTCGGCCTTCCGCCTGCCTGACGCCGGGCCCGCCGCGGTACGCCAGGGGGATAGCACACCGGCGCGGCCACGGGGCGGTATTTCCCGGGCATCCGTCGCGAATCCCAAGCTAAAATGGCCTCCTTCCGTCCGTTGACCCGTGGGGCCTATTCCGCTAGGGTGACGGTCCAGGATGACCCGGCGGACACAAGACTGCCCTTTGGTGCTCAACCGGGTGCAGAAGCCCCGCACCGCCATCGCCCTGGAGCCAAGCGCTCGCGCGCGGCGACCGGCTACCTGGAGCCTCCTCACGTGACGCCGGAACGGCAGAACAAGACCAAGTTCATTTTCGTGACCGGGGGCGTCGTCTCCGGCTTGGGCAAGGGCATCGCCACCGCTTCCATCGGCGCGCTGCTGGAAAGCCGCGGGCTCAAGGTGAGCATCACCAAGCTCGACCCCTACATCAACGTCGACCCGGGCACGATGAGCCCCTTCCAGCACGGGGAGGTGTTCGTCACCGACGACGGCGGCGAGACCGACCTGGACATGGGGCACTACGAGCGCTTCACCCACGCCCAGTTCTCGCGCCGCAACAACTTCACCACGGGCCAAGTCTACGACGCCGTCATCCAGAAGGAACGGCGCGGAGATTTCCTGGGCGTCACGGTGCAGGTGATCCCCCACATCACCGATGAAATCAAGGCGCGCGTCCGCGCGGCGTCGGAAGGCGCCGACGTGGCCCTGGTGGAAATCGGCGGGACGGTGGGGGATATCGAATCCCTGCCGTTCCTGGAGGCGATCCGCCAATTCACGTTCGATATCGGCCGGAAGAACGTGCTGTATGTGCACCTGGTGCTCATTCCCTACATCGAACATGCGGGCGAGCTGAAGACCAAGCCGGCCCAGCACAGCGTGAACAAGCTGCGCGAGATCGGGATTCAGCCGGACATCCTGATCTGCCGCACGGCCCATCCGCTTTCCAACGAGGTGCGCCGCAAAATCGCCCTGTTCACCAACGTGGACCAGGAATGCGTGATCCCGGGCGAGGACGTGAAGAGCGTTTATGAGGTGCCGCTGAACTTCCACAAGGAAGGGCTCGACGAGCAGATCGTCGACCGGCTGCAGATGTGGACCGGCCGGCCCAACCTGGAGCCGTGGGAAAACATCAAGCAGCGGTTCCAGAATCCCGAGGGCCGCACGACCATCGCCATCGTCGGCAAGTACGTCAATTTGCGGGAATCCTACGAGAGCCTGAACGAGGCGCTGGTGCACGGCGCCATCGCCAACCGCGTGGAGCTGGATCTGCGTTACGTGAATGCGGAGGAGGTCACGCCCGCCACCGTCGAATCGCTGCTGGGCGGCGCCGACGCGGTGCTGGTGCCGGGTGGATTCGGCGAGCGGGGCGTGGAGGGCATGATCGAAGCCGCCCGCTTCGCCCGCGAACACAAGGTCCCCTATTTCGGTATTTGCCTGGGGCTGCAAGTGGCGGTGATCGAATACGCCCGCAACAAGGCCGGCATCACCAATGCCAGCACGGCGGAAATCACGCCGGACAATCCGGTGAACGTGATTGACCTGATGCCGGATCAAAAGGGCGTGACCGCCAAGGGCGGCACCATGCGGCTGGGGGCCTATCCTGCCAAGCTGGTGGAGAATACCAAGGTGTTTCTGGCCTATGACCGGCAGGTGATCTCCGAGCGCCACCGCCATCGCTTCGAGGTCAACAACGACTTCCTGCCGCCCATCGTGCGGGCGGGGCTGGTGGTTTCCGGCAAGAGCCCGGATGGACGGCTGGTGGAAACCATCGAGTTGGCGGACCATCCCTGGTATGTCGGGTGCCAGTTCCATCCGGAGTTCAAATCGAAGCCCTTTGACCCGCACCCCCTCTTCAAATCGTTTATCAAGGCCGCGGCCGACCAGGCCAAACAGGATGACCAGCAGCCCATGCTCCGGAGCGGGACGGCCTGAGCGCCGGGCGCCTCGGCGCCCTTTCCGGTGGCTCGCTCTGTTCCTGCCATTGCCCTTCGCATTTGCCGCAGTGACGCTTTTCGGCCAACCCTCCGGCGGCCCGGAAGCCGCCGCGGGATTGCGCATGCCGATCTGCCCCAAGTTCAAGGAACTCTGCATCAACGCCGATCGCACCGGGGTGTTCGACCTGAACACGGGCATGGCCGAACTGGAGGGCGACGTGGCGGGCTACCTGGTGTCGCAGGCGCTCACGTTTCATGCCGATTTGTTGCGGGCGTTTCGCAATGACGAGGGGGAGTGGCAGCGCCTGCTGCTCTCCAACAACGTCCGCATGGCAGAACCCTCGCGCTTGGTGAGCGCCGACCACGGTGTGATCGAGAAGGAGACGGCGCTGTTCTACGGCAATGCGCGCATGAGCCAGGACCAGGGGATCGCCGAGAGCGACGAGGTGTTTCTGGAGCACGAGGCGGACCGGGCCACGTTGAAAGGCAGCGCGACGAACCCCGTGCGGATGGAATTCACGCCGCCCCCCAAGGCGGACCCGTCCGCTCAGATGGCGGCGCCGGGAGCGGCCAGTGAACCCACCGGCGAGCGCCCCCCGCCGGCGCCACCCCCGGAGCCCACCCGGGCACGGGCGCAGAAGAGCGTCGTGGAGGAGCAGAGCCGCCAGGTGACGCTTACGGGCCAGGTGCGGGTGGAGATTCCGGACCGCAAAATGCACGTCGAGGCCGAGAGCGTCGTTCTGACTTTCGGGGACGACAACACCGTGACGGCATTTCAGGCGCGGGGGGACGTTGTCATCATCCAGCCCGGGCGCCGCCTCACCTCGGACTCCGCGCGCTCCCAGAACAAGATGCAGACCATCCTGCTGCAGGGACGGGCCCACGCCCAGCAGGAGGGGCAATTCGACCTGAATTCGGACCGCATGGAGGTCTTTACCGATCCCAAGAAGGGGTCGGTGCGCAGCGAGGACCGCCAGCGGCCCGTCAACCTCTCGCTCGACACGACGGCCGGTAAGCCCTACAAGTTGGACCAGCCCAAGCTGCAGGAGCTCGTCAACAAGGGCGTGCCGCCCGCGACGCTGCAGAAACTCGATCCTCTTGTGGGGCGGTCCTTCAACAATCAGGATGCATTCCGCAAGGCCGTCGCCGACGTGCTGACGGAGGCTGAAAGCCAGCGCTATATGTCCACCATTATCGCCCAGGCCCACTAGTGGAAATCCCCGTGGCGCCGGAAGCGCCAGCGCTTCAGACCCGGCCCGACGCGCTCACGGCGATCGGCGTGTTCAAGTCCTACCGGCGCCGGACGGTGGTGAAGAACATCAGCATCCAGGTGCGGCGGGGAGAGATCGTCGGCCTACTCGGCCCCAACGGCGCGGGCAAGACGACCACCTTTTACATGATCATCGGCATCGTTCCGCCCGACAGCGGACGCGTCTATCTGGGCGAGCAGGACGTGACGCGGCTGCCCATGCACGTCCGCGCCCGGCGGGGCTTGGGCTACCTGCCCCAGGAGCGCTCCGTCTTCCGCCGCCTGACCGTTGAGAACAATCTGAGGGCGGTCCTTGAACAGTTGGACATCCCCAAGGTGGAGCGGAAGGAGCGGCTGGAACAGGGTCTGCAGGATTTGGGGCTGACCCAGATTCGCACCGCCATGGGCTACCAGCTTTCGGGTGGGGAAAGCCGGCGGGTGGAAATCGCCCGCGCGCTAGTCATGCGACCCGGGTTCATCCTGCTGGACGAGCCCTTCGCGGGGATCGATCCCATCGCGGTGCTCGACATTCAGGAGGTGATCAACCAGATCCGCGACCGGGGGATCGGGGTGCTCATCACCGACCACAACGTGCGCGAAACCCTCGGCATCACCGACCGCGCCTACATCATCAACGCGGGCGAAGTGTTGGTGCAAGGCAAGCCCCAGGAACTGGTCAACAACGAGATTGCCCGCAAGATCTACCTGGGGGAGCAATTTACCCTCTAGGCCCCCTGCCGTTCCCTGCCACGACCCCATTGCGCCACCGCAACTCCGCCTTTTCCGGGCCGGAATTGGCGCCATCGGCCAGGATATTTGTCATATCGGCCCGGCCCGCCTCCTCTGAGAATGAAGATACAGGGGACAGTCAGCAGAACGGGGCGTGCCCCTGGGCTCCACTGGCGGCATGCGGGAGGTGCGTATGGATTTGTTCACCAGGGATCATCTTGGTCAATTGCTGCACACGCGTGGCGGAATTTGTCTGTCCTTCTATCTTTCCACGCACCGGGCTGGAAAAGAGGTGCTGCAGGATCCCATCCGCCTGAAGAACCTGCTGAGAACGGCGGAAACGGACTTGGCGCACTGGATTCCGCGGGGTGCGGAAACTCAGCGGCTGCTGCAGCCTGCGCTCGATCTGCTGGACGACGGGAACTTCTGGCGCTTGCAGGGCGATGGACTGGCGGCCTTCCTCTCGGACCAGGGATTGACCACCTTCCGGTTGCCGATGGCCTTCGCGGACCGCGTCGTCGTGAGCGATCACTTCTACGTGAAGCCGCTCCTGCCGATGCTTACCGAGGACGGGCGCTTCTACCTGCTCGCGTTCAGCCAGAAGGCGGTGCGGCTGTTCCTGGCCACGCGGGATGTGATTGAGCCCGTACTCCTCGAAGGCGTGCCGACCAGCCTGAAGGAGGCGCTCCAGTATGACGACATGGAGTTGCAGCAACTGTACCGGCCCACCGCGAGCCGCTCCAGCGCCTCCTCCGGGGCGTACTATGGCACGAGCATCGCCGTGGAAGAGACCAAGGACGAGGTGCGCCGCTTCCTCAAGCAGGTGGACAAGGGGGTGCGCGCCGCCATGCAGGGCGATCGGCGCCCGCTCCTGTTGGCGGGGGTGGAGCCGGTCGTCGCGCTCTTCCGCGCATCCCCCTATCCGCACCTGATGGAGCCCTTCCTGCCAGGCAATCCGGATGACCAAAGCGCGCGGGAGTTGCACCGCCGCGCCTGGGCCGTCATGGCGCCTTATTTTCTCGCCGGGCAGCAGCAGGCCGCCGCCCAGTTCGAGCAGATGGCGGGTACCGGCCGTGCATCCGCGAATCTCTCCGACGTGCTGCGCGCCGCCGAGACGGGGCGGGTGGACCGCCTGTTCGTCGTGCGGGAAGTGGACCAATGGGGCCGGTATGACGCGGCCACGGGCCAGTTGACGGTCCATCCGGAGCCGGAGCCCGGAGACGAAGCGTTGCTGGATCGCGCCGCTGCCCAGACGCTGCTTCATCAGGGCACGGTCTACGCCGTGGCCGCGGCGGAGATCCCCAAGGGGGGCGGCGGCTCCGCGATCGCCGCCATCTACCGCTGCTGACCGGATTCCGCCGCCGCTACCCCAGCTTGCCGAAGAAACCCGTCAGCGCGGCGGCGGATTCCTGGGGCTTTTCCATCCAGAAGAAGTGAGACGCCGTCGGCACCACGTACAGTTGCGCCCCGGCGATGCCCTGGGCCAGGATGCGCGAGTTTTCGGCTGGAATGAGCGGATCGCCATCCCCGTGAATTGCCAGCGTGGGCGCCTTGATCTGGCCCAGGTCGGCGCAGCCCTCGAATTCGGCGATGACCTTCAGGTGTCCCTGCACGGCATGGGGCGGCGTGGGGTTCGCGTTGACGACGTCGAACATCCGGTCCAGCAGCGGACGGTTGGCGGCCCGGAAGCTCTCCACGAAGTAAGCCTCCTCCTGCAGGCGCGCCACGTCCCGGGCCGAGCGTTGGGCGTCGGGGACGACCCGCAGCAGGTCAAAGATGCGCCGCTCCCCAGGCACCGACCCGTGCGTGCCGCAATGGGTGGCCGCCAGCGCCAAGCCGTGCACGACGCCGGGATGCCGCAGCGCCATGCGCTGGGCGATCATGCCGCCCATGGAGAAGCCGAACACGTGGGCGCGGGGCAGCTTCGCGTGGCACAGCACCGCCGCCGCGTCGTCCGCCATGCGCTCGGCGGTGTATCCTTCCTGGGGCTTATCGGAATGGCCCGTGCCGCGGTTGTCCATCAGGATCAACCGGAACCGCTTGGCCAGCAGATCGAGGATGCCGTTCATCCAGATCACCCGGCTGCGCCGGAAGCCCGCGATCATCAGCAGCGGCGGCCCGGCGCCGCGCAGTTCATAGTCAATGGCGACACCGTCCGCATTGGCCTTGGGCATGGAACTCCCTTCGCTGGCAACTTAGACCTTCCAAGAAACTGCCACCTGCCTTGAACCACGAC
>JBGPEV010000056.1:0-9560 GCA_041482995.1 bacterium
GCCATGGCGCAGCGGTGGGGAATCGCTCCGGAATCGGCGCTGGGGCAACCCACCGGGCGCGGCGACCCGAGATGGCCCGACGAGCCGCAACTTGCCGAGGAGACCGACCGCCAGGTGCTGCAGGAAGGCCGCGTCGTCGATCATCAGATCGTCCGCCACGGGCCCGCCGGAGACCCCCGCATCCACCACCAGATCAAGGCCCCGCTGCGCGACGAGCAGGGGCGGGTCACCGGCTTGGTGGGCATCGCCGAGGACGTCACGGATCGCCTGCGCGCCGCCGAGGACGTGCGCGCCAAGCAGAGCCTGTTGAATGCCATCATCAACGCCATTCCCCACGGGGTGGTCGCCAAGGACTTGCAGGGCCGGTTCGTGCTGGTCAATCCCGCCATTCTGCAATCCTACGGATGTCCCGCCGAGGAACTGCTGGGGAAGACCAGCGCCGAGTTGCCGTTGTTTTCGGAGGCCGTGCGGCAGCAGATCTACCGGGAAGACATGCAGGTGATCTCCACCGGCCAAACGTTGGAGGTGCCGGAGTCCGGGCGGGTGCATCCCGACGGCACGATGTCGATCCGCCGCGTCGTCCGGGCGCCGATCCTGGACGCGGACGGACGGGTGACGGGCCTGGTCGTCATCAACGAGGACATCACCCGGAGCAAGCGCGCCGAACGCGAATTGCAGGAAAGCCAGCGCTTGCTGAAGACCATCTTCGACCATCTCCCCTACGGGCTTTCCGCCAAGGACCGCGAGAGCCGTTTCGTGATGGTGAACCGGGCCCTGCTGCGCCGGTTCGGAGCGGCCCCCGCCGATTTCCTGGGCCGCACCAGCCTCGAAGTCTCCGTCTTCTCGCCGGAGGAACGGGAATTGACCGACCGGGAGGACCGCCAGGTCCTTGCCACCGGAACCCCGTTGGAAGTCCCCCCGCGCGAAGTCCTGTATCCCGATGGGCAGGTGTTGATCCGCCAATTCTTGAAGATTCCCATCCTGGACGAGGAGGGCCGGGTGACCGGGATGGTCTCCTCCAGTCACGACATCACCCAGCAAGTGCGGGCGGAGCAGGAACTGCTGCGCAGCAAGGCGCTGCTGCAGACGGTGTTCGACACGATTCCGCTCGACATCATGGTCAAGGACTCGGACTCGCGCATCGTCGCCATGAACCGGCGCATGCTGAAGATCTTCAGCCTGACCGAGGCCGAGTTGGCCGGCCGGCAGACGCCCCTGCCCGTGCGGCCGGAGGAACTGAACGCGATCTTGAACATCGACCGCCGCGTGATGGCCAGCGGCGAATCCACCGATGAGATCCACCACCGCACCATGCCGGACGGCACGTCGCGCCACTACCGCGTGATCAAGAGCCCGTTGCGGGAGGAGTCCGGCCGCATCACCGGCCTGGTGGGGATCGCGGAGGACATCACGGCACGAATCGCGGCGGACGCCGCCCTGCGGGAGAGCAAGGCGCTGCTGCAAGCGGTGTTCGACACCATTCCCCAAGACCTGTGGGTGAAGGACCGGCAGGGGCGCTACGTGTCGGCCAACCGGGGCCTGTTGCGCACGTTCGGCAAGTCCATCGAGCAAATCGCCGGGCAACAGACCGCCGCGCCCGCCACACCGGAAGAGCTGAACACGATCTTGAGCACCGATTTGCAGGTGCTGAACTCGGGAAATTCCACCGAGGTCGTCCAGTCGCGCAAGCTGCCGGACGGGTTGGTGCGCCAGTTCCGGGTCATCAAGACCCCGCTGCGCGACGATGCGGGCCGGGTCACGGGGCTGGTGGGCGTGGCGGAGGACGTGACAGAACGCGCGCGCTCCGAGCAACAACTGCGCGAAAGCCGCCTGCTGTTGCAGACCGTGTTCGATGCGTTGCCGCTGTGGGTGTTCGTCAAGGACCGCGAGCGCCGTCTGATCATGGTGAACCGGCAGATGGCCGCCGACTACGGCGGGCATCTCAGCGGAGTGATGAGCGGCGGCGCGGACGACCCCGCGGACGCCGCCACGCAGGCGGCCGTGCGGGAATTGGATGAGGCGGTGCTGGCGACCGGAAAGCCGGTGGAGGCCGCGGACCTCCCCCACACCCTGCGCGGCGGCCCGACCCGCATCATGCGTTCGCTGCGGGTGCCGCTCACCGGCCCCGATGGGCGCGTGACGGGCCTCGTGGGCGTCTCCGAGGACATCACGGAGCGCAAACGCGCCGAGCAGGCCCTGCTGCAGACGCAGAAGCTGGAGAGCCTGGGCATCCTCGCGGGCGGCATCGCCCACGACTTCAACAATCTGCTCACCGGCATTCTGGGCAATGTGGAGTTGGCCTTGCTGGATCTTGAACCTTCCAGCCACGCCCGCACGCCGCTCACCAACGTGAAGAACGCCAGCCTGATGGCGGCGGGGCTCACGCGGCAGATGCTGGCCTACTCGGGCGGCGGGCGGTTCGAGCTGCGCCCGATCGCGCTGAACTCGCTCGTGGAAGACATGGCGCAGTTGCTGCGGGTCACCGTGCCCCGCAACGTGAGCGTGATCTACCGGTTTGAACCGGACCTGCCCCAAGTGGAGGCCGACGCTTCGCAGTTGCAGCAGGTGATCATGAACCTGATCACCAACGCCGCCGAGGCGATGGGCGACCGCCCGGGCGAGGTGGTGCTCACCACCGGCACCACGCCGGTGACGCGGGCCGAGTTGGCCACGTATCACCTTGCCGGCGACGTGAAGGAGGGCCGGTACGTCTTCTTGGAGGCCGCGGATACCGGCTGCGGAATGCCGCCCGAGACGCTGCAACGCATCTTCGATCCGTTTTTCACCACCAAGTTCACTGGGCGGGGATTGGGACTGGCCGCCGTGCTGGGCATCGTGCGCAGCCACAAGGGCGCGATCCGCGTCACATCGCAGGTGGACAAGGGCACCGTGTTCCGGATCCTGCTGCCGGCCGGCGGACGGGCGGCCGCCGCCGCGCTGCCCGCGGCCACCGTCTGGAGCGGCAGTGGCACCGTGCTCGTGGTCGACGACGAGCCGCCCGTCCGGCAGGTGGCGGCCGCCATGCTGCGCGAGTTGGGCATGACGGTGCTGGAGGCGGGCAGCGGCGAAGCCGCGGTGCGGCAACTGCGCGACCACGGCGCGGAAGTGGGGTGGGTGCTGCTCGATGCCAGCATGCCCGGCCTGAGCGGCGCGGAGACCCTGCGTGCCTTGCGCCAAATCGTTCCGCGCCTGGCCGTGGTGATGATGAGCGGCTACGGAGAGCGGGAATTGCAGGAGCGCTTCCGCGGGCAGGATGTCCGCGGCTTCCTGCAGAAACCGTTCACGTTCGAGGATCTGAGCGGCAAGCTGAACGAGTTGCTGGGCCACCCCGTGCCGGGCGTCCCACCGGGGTAGGGGACGCAGCAGGGGCACGATCCATCTGACCCGTACCGTGGCCGGGCCCAGGCGCAGCGGTGGGACGGGCCGGAGCCTGCCCTGAGCTTGCCGCAGGGGTGCCCGTCAACGCCTGCGAATTCGGGCACGGAGGCCCCACCTGTCAGTCACGGCGCGACTTACGCGGAGGTCTCGCGTTGTTGAGAGGGTGATGCGGGGCGAGGCGCTCCGGATCAGACATCGCCGGTGCCCATGATGGCGGCCCGGCGGATGTTGCGTTGCTTGGCCTCGTTATCCTGGGTGTTCAGGCGTTTGCGGTATTCGGAAAGGGACTGCTGCGCCCAGTTGAACACGTCCTTGCGGTGGGCCTTGCCGGCGGCGGTGGCGGCCAATTGCAGATACTCCACGCGGCGGCGCAGGTTGTCGGGGGTGTCCTCGAAGGTCTTCCAAAACTTGGCGCCGTCCGCCAGCACGTCGGTGGCTTCCTTGAAGCGGCTTTCTTGCAGGTAGTTGTTGCCCAGGCGGGTCACCAGGTTGAGCAGCAGGCGCGGGTCCAGCACCTCCACCGACAGGGCGCGGGCGTAATGCCGGTTGGCTAAGCCGCGCACGGAACGCAGCGTGCGCTCGAGCGCCTCGGGCCCCGTCACCGGCGGAATTTCCTGCCCGCGTTCGGAGAAGTCCCGGTTGTAGCGCTCGACGAAGTTTTTCAGTTTGCGGGCGTCTTGCATGGGGCCGGTCACGTTGTCCACGATGTCCTGGAACACTTGCGCCATCTTCAGGTACACGTAGCCCCGCCGCCGGTCCTGTTCGGGCCGCATGGCCGGATAGTGCCGCAGCAGCATGTGGTACTGCACGGTCGCGTCGAACAGGCTGGTCTGCAGCGCCAGTTGTTCGGCCATGTTCAGCCGCGCCTGGTGATCGTTGGGGGCCTTCTGCAGCCGGCGCATGAGCTGGTGGATGAGTGCCTCCGTCCTCATGTATTTGCCGAAGCGTTCGGGCTTGGCCGTGCCCAGGTCGATGAAGAGGCCGTAGACCAGCGTTTCCGCGTCGCCGTTCACGGCGTAGGGCGAGTACTGGGCGATCATCCGCAGCAGGTCCACCGCCTTGAAGATGAGGAACAACTGGTGGGAGAAGCCTTTTTCCCGCCGCGCCTGGTGCATCACGTAGACGGCGAAGAACTTCAGCACGGGGATCAGGTGGGCCGGGTTGCGCCGGCTGTAGTAGTCGACCGACTGCTTCAGGTCCGCCTCGCTACCGTAGTCCACGGATTTTTCGGCGGCCGGGCCCACCACGTCGGAAAGGCTGACGCGGGGCCCCATGTCCAGCCGCACCATGTTCCAGAGGAAGTTGCCGTAGCGGTCGCGTTCGTCGCGATCCAAATTGCGCGTATCGCGGCGAAATTCCGCTTCCGTGCGCAACATCCGCAACGTCACCGGGGCGTTGTCCGCCGCGCCGCGGGAAGGCCGCGACGGTTCTCGCACGCTCTTCTCTGCCATTGTTCTTGCATCTCGTCGGGTTGACGCGCCGAACTCCTGCCACGGTGCGTCAAAATTTAGCACAAATCCCGCGCAGGATCAGCGCTATTCAGGAATTAGTGCTTGATATGACGGATGAAAATAGGCGCAAGGTGCCGGAATTTCTTGGCATTTGGCCCTGAAGTGGTTAAAGTCGACTCCCATAGCCAGCGCCCGATTTACCCCCTATTGAGACACTCGACCCTCGTGCTCGTGCGTCAATCGTCCATGCCTGTCCGAATAGACCCCAATCGGATCAATCGGCAGTTCCGGGTCTTCGGCGTCCGCACCAAATCCAAGCTGGTGGATTCTGTCCTGGACATATTGGCCCAGGAGGGGTCGGCGCCGGCCGTGAACGCCGAACCGCACAAGTTGCGGCAGTTCGTGGAGTCGATTGCGCGCTCCTATCACAAGAATCCTTACCACAACTTCCATCACGCGGTGGACGTCACCAACACCATCGCGTGGATGCTGACCCGCCGGGTGTTCCGCCAACTGCTCACAGCCAACCAGGCCTTTTGGCTGCTGATCACGGCGATCACCCACGATGTGGACCATCCGGGCCGCAACAATCAGTGGGAAGTGTATACGCACTCCCCGTTGGCCCAGAAATACAACAATGTGTCGATCCTGGAGAAGCATTCCCTGGACTTGACACGGGAGTTGCTGAAAGAGCCGGCCTACCAATTCCACGCCAGCATGACGGCGCGGGACGTGGAGGAGGGCCTGCGCTTGCTGGAGGGGGCGATCCTCGCCACGGACTTCGCCATGCACCGGGACTTCCTGGCGGGCTTCGTGGCGGCGCTGAAGGAAGAGCCGGGGGCGATCCGCCGGGGCACGCCCGAGTTCCAATTCCTGGTGGCGAAAGCCTTGATCAAGGCCGCGGACATCGCCAACACCACGCGCCCCTATCCCCAGGCGCGCGTATGGGGATTGCGGGTGATGAAGGAGTTCTGGGCCCAGGGCCGGTTGGAAAAAGAGAACGCCTTCCCCGTCGGTCCGCTCAACGACCCGGTCAAGGTGAACATGAACCAGGCCCAAGCCGGGTTCATCAAGTTCGCGGCAATGGAATTGTACGAATTGCTGGCCCGGCTCGATCCCGACATGGAGGAACTGGTGCAGGCGCTGAAAGAGAACGTCCGCCTGTACGAGGCCTCCGAGCAAAAAACCCGCGGCTCACTCAAATAGCGACATCTGCTCGGCCGGGACGTTCTTCGCCGCTGCGGTGGCGAGCAGGGCGGCCCAGGAGACCGAGACCGTCTTGATCCCCGCCCGGCTGTCGTAGAGCAGCTTGCCGTGTTCCACGGCGTACTCGTAGAGCCGGTGGGTCACTTCCACGTCCTGCTTGCAGTAGGCGATGATCAGGTCCATCCGCCCTTCCTTGTACCAGGCCAGCGCCTGCAGTCCGTCGGCGGACTTGCCCATCTGCAGCGTGGGGCGGGCCAGGGAATCGAGCTTGAGCCGGTGGCCCAGCAGCTTCTTCAACTCCACCAACATGTCGAAATTGGGCAGGGAGACCAGTTCCAGGTAGAGCCGGTGCCGCGCTTCCGGGGAGGTCTCGTGCCCGGCCACCACGCGCAGGTCGAACTCGATGTGATTGAAGCCGACGATCCGCTCCGCCTTGCGCAGGTGGGCGATCAGTTGGGGAACCTGATGTTCCAGGTAGACGTGGAATTCCTTGTCGGCGGAATCCCAGAGCACGCCCACGGACATGCCCATGTCCATGATGTTGCCCCAACCGCCCACTTCCTCGGCGGCGTACTTGGTCTCAAGATCGAAGAAGAGCGTGCGTGACATCCTTGTCCGCTCCGTGAGAAGGGTCCGGCAGCACCATTGACGCGGACCGGCCAGGGGCGCCCGGCACTCCGTTCCCGAGGAATGCCGCGGGATGGCGCTCCTGCCGCACTGCCGCGCTTGCCGTACCGCGACTATAGGCCACATGGCCGACTATTACAACGTGCTCGGCGTGGCCACCACGGCCACGGAGGAGCAGATTCGGGCGGCCTTCCGCAAGCTGGCCAAGCGCTGCCACCCCGATGCCCACGCCCAGGGCACGCCGCGGCAGCAGGAGGAGGCCCAGCGCCGGTTCATCCAGCTCGCCCAGGCCTATGAGACGCTGAGCCACGTCGGCCTGCGCCGCGCCTATGACGAGCGCCTGCGCGCCGAGGCCGCGGCGTCCGCCCGCGCCAAGCCCGGGGCAGGGCGCGCCAAGGCCGCGGCGCCGGGTGCGGGAGCGCAGGCGCCGCCCGGCCAGTCCGAACGCCAGCAGCGCGCCAGCCAAGCCCGCCGTCCCAGCGCCGAGGGCGAGCGGCAGGAGCAGTCCGACCGCCAACGCCGCGCCACGGAGCGCGAAGCCGAGGAGCGCCAACGCCGGGCCGAGCGGGCGCGGCGCGAGCACGAACGCACGCAGCACGATGCCCGCGAGGACGCCGCGCACCGCCGGCGCGCCCACGCCCAAGCCGAAGCCGCCCGCGCCAAGGCGCACGGCCGGGCGGCCCGCGAGCGCCCCCTGGAAGACGTGGTGCAGGACGTGGAGGATTTGCTGGCCCGCTTCGGGCTCGACCTGCGCACGCCGGTGGAGGTGGTCTGGGACACCTTGCTCACGTGGGCGCGCCGCATCTTCCGGGACACGGCCCCGCCCGAGCCGCCGCCTCGCGCGAAGCCCCGCCCCCGTACGGAGCCCCACATCCGCACCCAGGCGCCGCCACAGCCGCCCCCCCGCGCCAAGCGCCGCGCCACCTTCCGGGACGAGGCCGAGGACGCGGTCTTCCGGGAGCTTCACGACGAGCCAACCGTCGACCGCCGCGCCGAAGACCTGGAACTGGAGCGCGACCTCGCCGACCTGAAGCGCACCGTGGGCAACACGCCCAAGGGCGACCGGCCAGCCGGGCGGCTTCCCACGATCGAGGAAGAGTTGGCGGCGCTGAAGGGCCGAATGGGGAAGGAGTAGAGCGGAAATTCTGGGGGCGCGACAGGGGCTTAGGTCGATTGGGTTTGTTTGGTCCGAGGTGGTGGGGGAAATACAAGTGTCGCTATTTATGTCGCCTCCCATCCGTGTGCGATGCGGGGCGATGCGGGCGTTGAGGCGACCAGCCGACGCTATCCAGCGATGCCGTCAGGGATCGGCAAAATCGGGAGGCGTGCCAGCCGAAACGTCGCGGAGACACACGCGCCAAACGAGCGCCGCCGCCAGCGTCAGCCCCACCAGACGCAAGAGGCAGACGGCGATCACTTGCCCGAGATGGCGCTGATAGAGGTCGCTGGGTCGCGGCGAACGGACTGTCCTAAGGCCGCAGCTGGGCCTCCACGCTGGCGCGATCCGTATACGGGACCAGTTTGCTCACCTTGTTGTTGCGCAGAATCAAGGCCAACTTGGGTACCTCGTTCTGCTCCGCATCAAGATACCCGAATGGCCAGACCTCGTAGACGGCGTCCCCGGTCTTGACGGCGCTGAAACGAAACTTGTCCTTGAAATTCAGGAAGCCGCTCATCCACAGCGGGCAAGAGCGGCCATCGCGGCGCAGGCAAAACCACCAGCCATCGAGGGTACGGATGGCTTCATGAAAATCCGTTCCGGGCGGCATCTTTTCCAGGATGGACTTGGCTTTCTCAAATTCGGCGGGGGTCAGCTTGGAGGTGAAGTGCTTCAGCACTGAGGTTGTTTCGCTCCCGTACGCGCTCAGATCGGGTCGTGGCGGGAAATCCAGCCGCTTCATCTCGTGAACCCGCAAGTTCTTGGCCCAAATTCGAGACCCATCGGAAGGGGAGATAAATGCGCCGATATTCTTCGCTTTGGATTCGCTTAGCGCCGTGAATTCCTCCTTCGAGACAATGTCGCCGACGATCTGCAGCTCAATTTTCGGGATGATATACGTGTCCTTTTCTACGTATCCAAACACATGGCTTCCGATGGCCTGTTCCGCAGACACGGAGATGAGCGCTCCTGTGCCGAACAGTCCCCCGAGATATCCGCCTGATCGGTCTTCGATCCAACCATCCTCCGCCACAAAACGCTCCCCTGTGGCCAGTCCAAGGGACTTGACGGTGTATGATTGAAAGACGATACGCTTCAAGTTGAGGGCGTCCAGCGTGTCGCCCGGTTGTACCGTGGCGAGTTTCTTCTCCGCACGAGAATACGCTTCAAGCGTTGTAGTCTCTCGGTATTGTCGGCTATGTGCGCTCTCCTGAACGGTTGCACAGGCCGCGACCCCCATTGCGTGACAACAGACCAGCACTAACAGGCAGCTTTGCTGCGCACGCGTGTGACTACCCATGACATTCTCCTTTTTCGTGTCCACGCGCCGGAGATCATGTGTTGAAGGCCGGGTCGCGATGGCCTAAAAGCAACTGTCCGGAAGCAGACGCCTCCGCATGCGACCGTCACATCGGCTTCTCCTTCATGGAATCCCTGCTAGCATCATTATAAGGATGCGGACCCCGTAACACGTGCTGAGAACGAGATACAAGCGCAATCCTCGCCTACCAAATCCTACATGCCGCGCACCCCACTTGCCGGGCTGCCGCTGAACCTCTTTCACCCCGCTCAGGCAAATCTCGCGGGTCCTCGTCGGGCCGTTCCCCTCAAGCGGTCCTTCGGCTTGCAGCGCCGGTAGTGCCAAGCCGGCCGCCACCTGACATTGAGTCTGCCTGGCGGGAGGGGTCATGCCACTTGTCGGCGCAACCCATCGGCCAGCATGAGGACGGCTCCGGGGC
>JBGPEV010000057.1:0-9535 GCA_041482995.1 bacterium
GGTTCAGCAGTTCTGCCGTTCTTGCCAACCCATGACCCGTGGGCTAAGTAGGGGCGCCATTCGGGGCGTGGGGAACGTTCGGAGAGAAGCGTGATGGAGAAGATGCAGGCGGCGCGGCTGGTGGGGCCGGGAAAAATGGTGTGCGAGCAGGCCAGCGTGCCGGAGCCCCAGGACGGTGAGGTGCTGGTGCGCTCGGAATTGGCCGCCATCTGCGGCAGCGACCTGCACGTGGTTTACGCCGGCAGTTCCCCCACGCCTGAGCCGCTCCAGTACCCTTGTCCCCACGGCTACCCCGGCCACGAGGGCCTGGGTACGGTGGTCGCGAGCAAGAGCCCGCTGCACAAGGTGGGCGCGCGGGTGCTGACCTGCCCCATCGCGACCACGTCCGCCACCTTCGGCGAGTACCAGGCCTTGCCCGGCGCCCAGTGCGTGCCCCTGCCCGCCTACCAGGGTCCGGCGGAGCACTTGCTGATGGCCCAGCAGATGGGCACGACGATCTTCGCCCTGCGCCAGCACCCGGTCGACGTGGTCGGCAAGACCGTGCTGGTGATGGGCCAGGGTTCCGCGGGCAACTTCTTCGCCTACAACCTGAAGCGCGCGGGCGCCGCCCAGGTGATCGTCTCCGACCTTTCCGAGGCGCGGCTGGCCGCCTCCAAGATCTTCGGCGCCGACCTGGCCGTGAAGGCCGATCCGGACACCGTGAAGCAGGCCGTGGGGGACCTCACCGGCGGCGAGGGCGTGGACTACCTGGTGGAGGCGGTGGGCAGCCGCACGTCCCTGCTGCAGACCGTGGACCTGATGAAGCCCGGGGCGACCATGCTCTATTTCGGCCTCCCCGACGGCAACGAGCCCGTGCCCTGGAATTTCAACGCTTTCTTCCGCAAGCGCCTCACGGCCTACTCCACCTATGGGGCGCAGTTGGAGGCCGACACCGTATCCTTCAAGCTGGCGCTGAATCTGATCGCCGGCCGGCAGATCGACGTGACCAGCATGATCAGCCACCGCCTGCCGTTGCAGCAGATCGACAAGGCCCTGCGCCTCGCCTACGACCGCAGCGAAAACGCGCTCAAGGTGCTGATCACGATCTGATTCCGTTTCGCATTTCATCGTGAATAATCGGCCGGTCGTAGGGGTAGGCCATGCCCCTACGGTGCGGAAAATTTCACGAATGAATGCGAAATGGAATGACGGGCCGGCGCCCAGTCCACACCCCGCTCACGCCCGCTGCTGCGCCGCCAAGTGCGCTGCCAACTTCAGCAGGCCGCGCGCCCAACCCTGCCGGACGTCCCCGCCGCCAAACAGCATGCGCAGCTTGCTGGCCGGGTTCAGGGCGCGGTCGGCGCCCAGTTGCTCCAGTTCGGCCTGATACGGAATGTAAAAGCGCTCGGGCGGCAAGATCGCCGCGCGCTCTTCCTCGCGAAACAGGTCCGCCGCGGATTTAAGGTAAGCCCGCATGGGGCCGTTCCATTGCTTCGGCGTCAAGCGGTTGACCAGGAACCAGATCGGAGCCGTGGGATTGAGCTGCCGCACCTCGGTCACGGTGTCCCGCAGCACCGCGTGCCGGATGCCCAGGGAGTCCGGGGTCAGGACGATCGGGGCCAGCACCAGGTCCAACTGGGCCAGCGCCTGGCGGTCCGCGGGCTTGTCGAAGAACTGGGGAAAGTCGAAGACGAGGTAGTGGGTATCGAGAATCGCGCCCACCTTCTTCCACACTCCCTTGCGCACGTCCCATTCGTCGCGGCGGAACACGCTCACGACGCTTTCCCTTCCGTCCGGGCCGCGCAGATAAAGACCGTCTTCACCCACCAGGTTGTACAGGTTCTGGGCGCGATTGAGGTCCACCAGCGCCACGTTCTTGCCCAAGTGGGCCAAGGCCGCCGCCAGCAGCAGGCTCACCTTGGACTTGCCGACGCCGCCCTTGAACGTGTAGACGCCGATCCGCCGCGGCACCACCTCGCTGGCGCCGCCGATTTGCACGAACCGCTGGCCCTGCCGGATATAGAACCGCAGACGGGATTGGGGATTTTCCTCGATGAACAGCGCCGCGCCCTTCGTCAGGCCCTTGGACGTCACATAGATCCCGAAGCGGAACTTCCGGCCCTCCGCCGTATCCATGAAGGCGGCAAAGGCCATGATGGCCTGTAATTCCGCCTTGCCCTTCAGGTCCCGCGCCAGCGCGGCACAGCGCAGATTGCCCTTGGTCGCGACAAAATCGTAGCGGGACGTCGCGGGCGCCGGCCATTCGATGGCGAACCCCCGCTCCGCCATGGCCTGGGCCACGTCGCGCTCGTAGGGAGTGTCCGCGCCGGCCGCGGTTTTTGCCGCGGATTTGAGTGCCATCGCGCCGCGATCGCTGGAGTGGAATTGGCCCGGCAACGGTCCCGGATGGATGCCGCACCATCGCACAGCGCCAAGAGCCGCGCAATTCGCCGTCCACCGCCCTACCGCCGCTCCCGCTGCAGGAACGCCTGCGGCACCGGCATGATCCGCCGCCGCCTGCCGCTGCAGCAGATCGACAAGGCCCTGCGCCTCGCCCACGACCGCGGCGACAACGCGCTCAAGGTGCTGCTCACGATCCGAGCGTTGCGTCCGGGTCTTCCGCCCCCCACGCCCCCGTGTGCTCCAGCACCGGCGAAAGCTCGGCACGCCCCCAGCGCAGGGGCACCGCGCGCCCGGCGTGTAGCGCCTTCGTTACGTGGAAGCGCAACAACCGCTCGGCTCCCTGAAAAGCGTGCACTTCCGGACCATCGGGGAGGATTTCCGCCCGTCCAGCGAGGTAGACCAGATTGCCCGAGGCGAAGTCCATGAACAGCAAGCCCGCGCGCGGTTCGCGCAGTACGTTCCCCAAGGTGTTGAAGAAGAAATTACCCGCGAAGTCGGGCACGGTGAGCGTGTGCTCGTCATCGATGCGCACAAATCCGGGCTTGCCGCCGCGGTGCGATACGTCCGCGCCGTGGGGCGTGGCGCTGCCCGCATCCTCCCCATCGTAGGCGGTGGCGATATAGAACGTATCGGCAGCGCGGATCATGCGGCCCATGGCCACGTCCAGCGCATCCGCAGTCGGCGGGCGGTCTCCGGACGGCGCGGTTCCGCCGCCAATGAACGTGGGCTCCCGCGCTTGAACGTACTTGGGGCAGTTGCCGAAGCTGCGCACCACGCGCACGGCGAACCCATCCGGGTCGACCCGCTCGACGACACCGTTCATGCGGTTGCGGCGCCGCGCGTGGGGCTGGATGCCCAGCAGACCGATCGCGGCGCCGGGAGCGAGGGCCCCGGCGAGCGGATCGCCGGGCAGCGGACGGGCGCGCACCTCCATGCGGCGCGGGTCGGGCGTGGCGATGAAGCCCGGCGGCCCGGCCAATACCGAGGCCCACGGTTGCCCTGAACCGTCCACGCTGCCCACGACCAGGAACGGCAGTTGCGAAAAGAACTCGCGGTGCTGCTCCGGCATGTAGTCGCGGATGTTCCTGCGGCCTACCCGTTCCATCTTCTCCTCCATGCCGGCGCGGCGCTGCAATTCGCGCTCACCCACGTGAAAGGGCGATTCGGCGTGGGGCCAGCCGGGCGGAGGAGATTGGGACATGGCGGCGGGACGATATGGGTGCGCGGCAATGGAACTCTGCGTACCCGTTGCAGGCTAACCTCGTAATCCGGCGCTGGCAATCGGCCCCTACCGCCGCTCCCGCTGCAGGAACGCCTGCAGCACGGGCAGCAGGTAGCCCCGGAAGCGCTCCGGATTCTCGCTCATGGGGAAGTGGCCCAATTGCTTCATGATCGTGAACTGGGCGCCCGCGATCTTGTCCGCGGCAGCCTGGCTCAGATCGGGCGAGCAGGAGTAGTCGTACTCGCCCGTCAGCATGTAGACGGGGCACTGCTTCGTGTCGATGCCGGGCAACTGGTCCTCGAAGCTGCCTTCCACCGCGTAGAAGTGCAGATCGCCCGCGAACACGCCCGGCCCCCCTTGCATGTAGTGCCACAGGGTCTCCCAGCGCTCCGCCGCGGGGCTGTGGGGCGCCATCAGCCCGGAGCAGATGGCCGCGGGCACTTCGCCGTTCATGTCGGGCCGGTGCAGCCAGGACAGGTCATAGTAGGGATTGACGCGCCCGGAGGATTGCAAGCCGATCACGCCCCGCAATTCCTGGCCGTGCTTGAGCGCCAGGTGCAGGACGATGCGCCCGCCGATGGAGCATCCCATCACCACGGGCCGGGCGATCCCCAGCGCCCGCGCCAGGGTCATCACCAGGTCCGTGTAGCTGGCCGTGCTGAGCTGGTATTCCTCCTCCTGCCAGCCGGCCGGCGGCGAGGACTTGCCGTGCCAGGGCATGTCGAAGCAGATCACGCGGAAGTCCCGGGTGATCTCCGCGTCGTTCATCAGCGCCCGGAATTGGCGCCCGTCCGAGCCCGCCGTGTGCAGGCACAGCAGGGGCACGCCCTGCCCCGCCTCCTCGAAGTAGACCCGGTGCGGCCGCCCCTGGAACTCCAGCCGCGCGTAGCGGCCCACGATCGGTTCAATGGTCGCGTTCATCGGTGTTCTCTTGGGAACTGCAAACTGCTGAAACACAAAGACCACGAAGACCACAAAGTAAACTGCAATCAATGAATCCCTAACTGGGCGTGACTACCAAACTGAGTTGAACTTGAGCAATGCCGACTGGACCCATGCCCTTCGTGGTCTTTGTGGTCTTTGTGTTTCAGTCGTTGCTGTTAGCGATTCACCTGCCGCGGCGATTCCAGCACTTGCTTGATATAGAGCAGGTTGGCGATGAGCGGGTCCAGGTTGCCCTCCAGCCGCATGCGCCCGTAGCGCATCAGCGCGATGATGTCGTGGAAGCCCGGCTCGGGCAGGGGCCGCCAGAAGCGCTGCCAGACGTCCTCCGCCGCCCGCACGGCGAACACCCAGGGCTGCAGGTGCAGGCGCACAGGCGTCAGAGCCGCGATGCGCCCCTGCTCCGTGGTGACGCGCCATTGCCGCTCGCCCACCTCCACCATCCAGGTGGCGGAGAACCAGCGGCCCCGCCGCACCAGTGCGGCGTTGCTGTTGACCAGTTCGGGCAGCTTCCCGACGATCGCAGCGGCATCCATTGGACGTCTCACCCCCTGGGCGTGATGGAATCTGCCGCACACTAATCACGGACCGCGCCCGCGGCACAAGCGCGTTACCTGGACCGCAACCAGGCGTCCGGCAACGCCGTGGCCAGCATCGGAAAGAGCAGCACCAATCCGATCGCCAGCACCTGGAACAGAACGTAGACGGCAATGCCCTTGTAGATCTGCGGCATCGTGGTGCTGGGCGGCGACCAGGCCTTGATGAAGAACAGCGAGAAGCCGAACGGCGGCGTGAGAAATGAACTCTGTAGGTTCAGCGTGAACAGCACCGTGATCCACGCGAACGCGAGCGCCGGGCTGCCGGCGAAGCTGGAGAAATCCAGCGTGCGCAGGACCGGAAGGAAGATGGGAAAGAAGATGAGCAGGATTTCCAGCCAGTCGATGAGGAATCCCAGGCAAAAGACGATCCCCATTATCGTCAGCAGGGGGCCCCATTGGCCGCCGCCGATGGACTGGATCAGCGCGAAAACCTCCGCAGGCCCGTTCAGGAGCGAGAACACGACCGAGAACACGGCCGCGCCGATGACGATGAAGAAGATCATTCCCGTCCCGTTGGCCGTTTGCAGGATCGCCTCGCGGAGGAAGCGCGCGTTGAGGTCGCCGTGCAACGCGGCGATCGCCAGGGATCCCAACGCGCCCAGGGTCGCGCACTCCAGCGGGGTCGCCCAGCCGAAGATCAGCGCCGCGAACACGGCGGCAAACAGCGCCAGGGGCAAGACCAGGTCCTGCCCGATGGACCGGGCGAACGCGGCCCACGAGGCTTCTGGCGCTCCAGGTGGCCCAGGCCGGCCGATGCCCAGGCGCCAAGCGACAGTCATCTGATAACAGGCGTAGAGGACGAACAGGACGAACAGGGGCCCCACCATTCCCAAAAACAACACCGGAAGTTCCATCCGGAAGGTCAGCGCCAGGAAAAACAGCATCACCGCGGGTGGCGCGGCGATTCCCAGCGTTCCCGCGGCCGCCACCGTCCCGGTGGCAAACGGCACCGGATATCCCGCTTCCAACAGCGTGGGCAGGGCGATCATGGCCAGGGTCGTCACCGAGGCCCCCACGAGGCCCGCGGCGGGGGCCAGGATCACGCCCAGCACGGTCACGGCGATGGGCAGGCTGCCGGGCACGCGCCGGATCAGCTTGGCCATGGCGGTCAGCAATTCGCGCGCGATGCCGCTGCGCTCCAGCACCGCGCCCACAAACAGCAGCGCGGGTACCGCCGTGTAGAAGATATTCTCGTCCTCCGCCAGGAAGCCGTAGAAGCGGAGTTGGACCAGCCCGAAGGCCCCCAGAGTGACCAAGCCAAAGTGCATTCCCACCAGCCCGAAGGCCAGCCCGGCACCGACCAGCACCAACGCCACGGGATAGCCGCTGAGCAGACCCGCTCCCAGGGCCAGCAACATCAGCACCGGCAGCTGCGCGGGCCGCAGCAGCCACGGCGCGCCGAACGCCACCAGCACCAGGGCGCCCGCCAGCAGCGCCGACCTGCGCCGGCGCCTCGAAAGGGCTTCCGACGTTGGCGCCCGCGGCGCGGCGGACCGCGCCGCGACGACGGCCCCGGCGATCAGCAGGAGCGCGCCGCCGAGCGGAATGATGCCCTTGACGAGCCAGATCAGCGGGAAATCGAGCGTGGCGTCCGAGAATTCGCCCAGCCGGAATGCTTCGGCCGCGAAGCGGGTGCCGAACCACAGCAGCGCGCCGCAGAACGGCAGCAGCACCAACGCTCCACCCGCCAGGTCCACCCAGCGCTGCGTGGCTGGGGACTGATGGCGCCGGAACAGGTCAATGCGCACATGGCCGTCCCGCAGGAAGATCAGGCCCAGGGACAGCATGACGATTCCGAAGAACAGGGGCGCCTGCAACGACCCCGCCGCCCCCGCTCTGGTTGCCCACTCCGCATTGATCCAGCGGGCAATGACCGGGACGAGTGCTGCGACAAAGAGGAGCGGGATCAGGCAGAGTTGCGCGGCGATCGAGACGCCCACAAGGATGCGGCCCGCTGCATCCGCAAACTTCGACGGTCCGGCCATCGCCTACCCCGGACGAAAATTGGCAGGCACCGGCCCTGGCGAGGAGTGGACCCTCAGCCGCCCACGGCGCGGTTCAAATCGGTGGCAATAAGCAATCTCGTCCTGCCTATCACGATGGGCCAAATCGGGGAAATCCGTGTACGCTGGAGATGCACAGTGTTCCCCATCGCCGGCGTTGCAGTATGACCCAGCCCCTCACCCTCCACGTCTTCAGCTTCGGCTACAAGTTCACCGGACCGCCCCTCGACGAAAGCGGCAACGGCGGCGGCTTCGTGTTCGATTGCCGGGCGCTGCCCAATCCGTTCTGGGACGAGGCCGTGCGCGCGTATTCCGGGGTGGAGCCCCCCGTGGCGGCCTGGTTGGACAAGGAAGCCGAGGTGCGCGAGTTCGCCGACCTCGCAGCCAAGCTGGTGCTGTACACGGCGCGCACCTACGCCAAGTTGGGGCGGGAGCGGCTGCAGGTCGCCTTCGGCTGCACGGGCGGACGGCACCGCTCGCCCTACCTGGCCGAAGCCCTGCGCCGCACGCTGGACGCGGAAGGCTTCCGCGTGGTTCTCCGTCATCTGGACATCGAGCACGAGGCCGGGCGCTTCGCGGACGAGCGGAAGTGACGACAAACTACCGAAACACAAAGACCACCAAGACCACAAAGGGAACTGCAGTTCTTGTCCTTGTTCTTCGTGGTCTTTGTGGCCGGCGCCTGCCCTCGAGCGCAGCGAAGGGTGTTTCAGCCATTGCAGTTTGGTGGCTGTGTCTCACAGGCCCCTGAACTCCGCCCGATAGCGCACCACGCCCGCGCCGCCTTGCAGGCTGCCTGGGCGTAGTTCGCTGGCCATGAACGCCTCCTCCGGGGCGGGAAACTCCCAGCGCAGGCCGAAGCGGCTCGCGGGGACGAACCCGAAGCGCGGATAGTAGGCGGGGTGCCCCAGCACGACGACGGCCGCGTGTCCGGCCCGCCGCAATGCCTCCAGTCCTTGGCGCACCAGAAGCGAGCCGATGCCCTGGCGCTGGTATTCCGGCAGCACTCCCAGCGGCCCCAAGCCCACCGCGTCCTGGGAAGCACGCGCGCGCTCGATCCGCACCGGCGAAAACAGGATGTGTCCCACGAGGGTAGCGCCCTGCACGGCGACCAGGGAGAGAATCGCCGCGCCCGCCGCGTGGATCGTGCCCACCAGCAGGGCTTCCTCGGCCCGGCCGAAGGCGCGTTCGTGGACGAGCCGCACCGCGGCGGCATCGGCCGCCCGTTCCGGCCGCACTTGTATCGCGCTCATGGGAAAATGGGCACGCTACTGCCCGTGCGATTCCGGTGCGTGCCCAGCCGCCAGTCCCGCCGCCGTGAAGTCCACCTTGGTGCGCACCTCTATGCGCAGGTCGGGATACTCCTGCCGCAAGGCGGCGTGCAACGTTTCCGCGATGGCGGCCTGCCGGTGCGGGGGCACGCGGGGGTGAACGACCACTTCCACGTCCCCCTGGCTGGCCCCGTTCTCGTTCCACAGGCTCAGGTCGCGGAATTCCACCAGATCCGGGTGCTGGATCACCAGGTCCCGCAGCGTGTGCGACACGCGGAAGTAGAGCGGGTGGGCCAGATCGATGGGGTCCACGTGCACCACGCACTCGCCGGGGAACTGCTTGAGGATGCGCGTTTCCAGTTGCACGGCGATCTCGTGCATCTTGTGGGCATTGAGTGCGTCGGAGACTTCCATGTGCACGGCGGTGAAGTAGAAATGCCCATACTTGTGCACGGCCAGGTCGTGCACGCTGACGATGCCCGGCACCCCGGCGGCGATGGCGCGCATGGCCTCGATCTCCCGGCCCACCGCCGTCTCGCCCAGCAGCGGGGAGATGGCGCCCAAGGCCAAGCTCACCGCCGTGCCGACGATGAACACGCCCACGATGGCCCCGGCGGCGGCGTCCAGCCAGTGGATGCCCACGTTGCGCCCGGCCAGGCCCACGATGACGATGCCCAGCGCCATCACGTCCGTGCGGCTGTGCCAACTGTCGGCGCGCAGCGCTTGCGAATCGATGATCCGCCCCGCGGCGGCGGAAAAGCGCGCGAGCAATTCGCCGATACCCATCAGCGCCAGCAGCGCGGCGAAGGACGCCCAGTTGAGCGGCACCAGATCCTGGGCGATCTCGCCCCGCACCAGGCGCAGCACGTTGCCCTGCCCCAGTTCGAAGCCCACGATGGCCATCAGGATCGCCAGCGCCAGCGTGGCCACGTACTCCGCCTTGGCATGGCCGAAGGGATGCTCCCGATCCGGCGGGCGGCGCGCCACCAGGAAGCCCAGGATCACCATGGCCGAACTGCCCACGTCCGTCAGGCTGTGCACGGCGTCCGCGATCAGTCCCGCGGAAGCGAGCTACCAGCCGAAGCCGAACTTGAGCGCCGCCAGCAGCAGCGCCAC
>JBGPEV010000058.1:0-9483 GCA_041482995.1 bacterium
CCAGGGCCGCGCGGATGCGCGCCTTGCCCTCGGGCGTCTGGATCCACCGGCTCAGGCCCGAGGGGTGGGGCAGGGGGATCGCGTCGAACGGGTGGCCCTCCCGCACCAGCGGGAAAACGCGCCCCACCACCGCGTCCAGGGGCGACGGCGGCAGGAATTGCTCGATGGCCAGCTTGCCCACCGGCAGCACCAGCCCCGGCCGCAGCATCCGCACCTCCGCGTCCTGGTGGGGGCGGCACTGGGCGATCTCCGCGCGCGAGGGCTTGCGGTCGCCCTGCTTGCCCGCCAGCTTGCCGGGGAAGCAGCGGATCACCGCGGCCATGTAGACCTTGGCGCGGAATTCCTCCTCGGGCACGCCGATGGAAGCGAACCAGCGGAACAGCGTCGTCCCCGCCGTGAACACGAACGGCCGCCCCTGCGCCATCTCCTTGGGTCCCGGCGCCTGCCCCATCAAGTACACGCCCGCGCCCGGCACCGCACCCAGCACGGGCGGCGGCTGCACCCCCGAGCACTTGCGGCAACCCAGCACGGCCTCGATGTGGGCGCTCCAGGCGGCGGATGGGGTTGGCATGTTTGAAACCACCGATGAACACCGATACCTGCAGGTGTGCGCTTTCGTTCGATCTTCCTGCCAGTAACGACGGATTGCCGGACACGCGTCCCGCGCGCAGCGCGGGACGGAGGAACGATGGTGCTCGCCGGGGCCCGCCAGCCGATTCCCTGCCCGCAACTCATTCTTGACATCCCCCCGCCTTGCCCCCATAGTTAGCGTTTCCGCGGGCAATCGCGCGCCGGGGTTTCCCGCGTGCGGCCCACCACTCCGTTGTGAGCGCACGATGTACGCCATTATCAAGTCGGGTGCCCGGCAATACAAGGTGCAGCCGGAGAGCGTGATTGCGGTGAACCGCCTGGCGCTGGACGCGGGCGCGGCCTTCGAAACCGACCAGGTGTTGCTGGTGGGCGACGAGGGCCAGCATGCCCAGGTGGGCGCCCCGTTCGTTGCCGGCGCGCGCGTCACCGGCACGGTGTTGGAGCACTTCCGCGGCCGCAAGGTGCTGATCTTCAAGTTCAAGCGCCGCAAGAACTACCGCCGCAAGCGCGGCCACCGCCAGGAAATGACGCGCATCCAGATTTCGTCGATCGAAGTCAAGTAAGGCAAAAAGCACAACAGCAAACCACCAAGGCACCAAGACACCAAGGGGTTCTAGCAAAAAAGAAGCGTTGTTCTTGGTGTCTTTGTGTCTTGGTGGTTCAGCCGTTTTTCGATTGGAAAGGTGGAGCGATGGCACACAAGAAAGCCGGGGGGAGTTCCCGCAACGGGCGCGATTCCGATGGCAAGCACCTGGGCGTGAAGCTCTTCGCCGGGCAGAAGATTCTCGCGGGCAACATCCTGGTGCGTCAGCGGGGCAGCAAGTACCACGCGGGCGACAACGTGGGCACCGGCAAGGATTACACGCTGTACTCCCGGGTCGATGGCGTCGTGAAGTTCCACCGGGGCCGTAACGACCGCAAGTTCATCAGCGTGCTGCCGGGAGCCTAGCCGCTCCCGCCTCGCCCGGCCGCCCAGCACCCCCTCTCCTGCTCGGGTTCTGATCCATTGGCCCTGGAATCCTGGTTGCGCAGGGACCTCACGATCGATCCCGGTTCCACCTACACGGTCTTGGCCTCCCGCCGCCCGCACGTCTTGGCGCGGGAGCACACCCGCATCTTGTTGGCCGCCGGAGCGGTGCGCGGTAACGGCGCGCGCCAGGTGCTGGCCTACGGCACCGCCAGTCTGGCCCGCACCGCCGCGGGGCGCCGGGTGCGGGTCGTTGCGCCCGTCGAGCGGGGGCGGCTCGTCCAACCGATCGGCATGGATCTGCTGCTGCGGGAAATGATCCGCACGGCCCGGCTCACCCCTCCGCTCTCCCTCGCCCTGGGCCTGCGCATGGGGCTGGTCGCCGCCCCGCACCTGGCGGCGGCGGACCGCTCGGATTGGCTGGCGCTGGCCATGGAAGTGGGGCGCACCACGGCGCGCCTGATCGAGGCGCCCTACGCCGCGGCGCTGGGATGCGGCCTGGATGTCCACGGAGCGCGCGCCCACGTGCTGCTGGACTTCGGCGGCGGCAAGACCTACGCCGCCGTCACCTCGCTGGGGGGCATTGCCGCCCTGAGCGTGGCGGAGTTCGGCGGACGCGACCTGGACGAGGCGATCCGGCGCCACGTGGAGCGGCGCACCACCGTCGTGCTGCCGGCTCCGGCTGCCGAGGCCGTCAAGTGCGCCATCGGCTCGGTCTACCCGCGTCCCGAACCGCTCTCCCTGGAGGCCGTGGGGACGGACAACCGCAGCGGCTTTGAAAAAAAAGTGCTCGTGGACGATAATGAAATCCGCGACGTCCTGATTGACGCCTGCGAACCGCTGCTCACGATCCTCCAGCGGTGTCTCGCCGATGCGCCCGCCGAGTTGGCGGCCGATATCGAGAGCGGCGGGGTGACGCTGTTGGGCGGGGGCGCCCTGCTCTATGGCCTGCCGGAATTCCTCACCGAGCGGCTCGGGCTCACGTTTCGACGGGCCGAGGATCCCCTCAACGCCACCATCCTGGGGGCCCAATCCCTGTTGCTGGCCGGCCAGGGAGAATAGCCGCCCGCTGCGGCCGGTATGATCGATCTCATCAAGCGACACCGCGTACTGGTCACCGCCTGCGCCCTCCTTGCGGCGCTGGCCGTGCTGCTCACGCTGCGCTTCAGCAATCCCAACACCGCGCGCTGGGTGGATGAGGTGCTGCACGCCGTGGCCTATCCCTTCCAGGCGGGATTTTCCGGAACGAAGTCCGGCGCCTCCAATCTGGTGGGGGACTACCTCTATCTGGTGGACGTGCGCCAGGAGAACGAGCGGCTCAAGCTCCAGGTCAAGGCCCTGGAAGAGGAACTGAACCACTACGTCAATGCGTCCGTGCAGTTCAACCTGCTGCGCGAGCAACTGCGGTTCCTGGAAGAGACCCCGGAGCGCAAGGTGTTCGCCGAGGTGATCGGAGAGTCGGTGGACAACTTCCACGACGTGCTGCTCATCAACAAGGGGCAACTGGCGGGAATTCACCGCAACTTCCCGGTCGTGCTGCGCGAAGGGGTGGTGGGACGGATCCAATCCACCACGGCCACCCAGTCCATCGTGGAGACGATCGTGGACCTGCGCCACCGCTTCCCGGTCACCTTGCAGCGCACGCGCGAGCGCACGGTGGTCAAGGGCACGGGCGGCGGCCTGGAAATCCAGGCGCCCGACCGGGGCATCGTGCTGGGCACCGGCGACGGCTTGCGGCTGGACCGCATCCGCATGCTGGCCGACGTGCAGAAGGGCGACCGCGTGGTGACCAGCGGCCTGGAGGGCATCTTTCCCAAGGGGCTGCTCGTGGGCACGGTCGTTTCGGTGAACCGCGAGAAGCACGAGTTGTTCCAAACGGCGGAGATTCAGCCCGTGGTCGATTTCCGCAAGATCGAGGGCGTGTTCGTGATCCTGAAGGAACGGAGAAGCGTGGACTTTCCGATGTTCTCCGACCGATGAAGGTGCTCGTGCACGGGGTGATCGGCGTGCTGGGCCTGTGGCTGCAGTCCACCGTGGCGCCGTCCATCGCCATCGCGCAGATCCGGCCCAACGCGATGCTGCTGACGTTGATCGTGCTGGTGCTGCGCTGGCCCAGCCCCTGGCTGTTCGTGTATGGCGCGCTGGCGGGGCTGGCCCTCGATTCGTTCTCCCACGGGATGCTCGGGGTCTACGCCATCAGCTTCCTGCTGGTCGCGCTGGCCACCCGCGTGGCGGGGGACGCCATCTACGAGAACAATCTGCTCTCGAGCCTCCTGGCCGTCTTCGCCATGACGGTGCTGCACGGGGGGCTGGCGCTGGCCATCTTCAAGGTGTTGGATGCGGGCACCCCCTGGTGGTGGTGGATGATGACCCGGGTGATCCCCGAGGGCCTCTACACGGCCGCCCTCGCCCCGCTGTTCTTCCTGGCCCACGAATGGCTGGAACGCCGCCTGCGGTGGGGACGCGAAAGTTGGGAGATGTGAGATGAAATTTTCGCTGTTGACGGCGGAAGAGATCCAGTTGTTCCGCCAGCGCATGGTGCTGATTCTGGGGGGGCTGGCGGCCTTCCTGCTGATCCTCGTGTTCCGCCTCTGGTACCTGCAAGTGCTGGAAGGCGGATACTACCAGGAGGTGGCGACGGGAAACCGCATCCGCGTGATTCCCCAGGAGGCGCCCCGCGGCCTGGTGTACGACCGGCGCGGCGAATTGCTGGCCTACAACCGGCCCGCCTTCAACATCCAACTGATCCCCGAGGACGCCCCCGACGTCGATTCCTCCCTGCGCAATCTGGCCCAGGTGGCCGAGGTGCCCGTGGCGGAGCTGAAGGAGGCCTCCAAGACCAAGCGGCCCACCTTCAAGTTCAAGCCCATCGTGTTGATGAAGGACGTGGGGCGCAAGACGGCGGACCTGGTGGACACCTACCAGGAAGACTTGCCCGGCATTTCGGTGGAAGTGGAATCCAAGCGCCTCTACCCCAACGCCTTCCTCACCGCCCACGTGCTGGGCTATGTGGGCGTGATCAACGAGGACCAACTGCAGCAGTTGCCCATCCGCAGCTTGTTCTCGGGGCGGATCGTCGGCCAGGCGGGCATCGAGCTGACGGAAAACCAGAACCTGATCGGAGTGGACGGCGGAAAGCAGGTGGAAGTGGACCACGTGGGCCGCGAGCTGCGGGTGCTCAACCAGCCGGTCAATCCCACCCCGGGCAGCGATCTCTACCTCACCGTGGATCTGCGGCTGCAGCGCCACGTGCGGTCGGTCATGGGCGAAAAAACCGGCGTGGTGATCGTGATGAAGCCCCATACGGGCGAAGTGATCGCCCTGGCGAGCTTTCCCGGCTACGACCCCAATTCGTTCGTGGGCGGCATCCGCGAGCAGGTCTGGAACGACCTGATGCAAAGCCCCGACAAGCCGCTCATCAACAAGGCGTTGCAGGGCCAGTATCCGCCCGGCTCCACGTTCAAGATGATGATGGCCGCCGCCGCGATGGATGCGGGAATCATTGACGAGAACACCACGCTCTACTGTCCCGGCTACTATCGGGTGGGCCGCGATATCCGCTACTGCTGGAAGCGCGGCGGCCACGGCCACGTCACGGTGAAGGAGGCGATCGAGAAGTCCTGCAACGTGTTCTTCTATCAGGTGGGCCTGCAACTGGGCGTGGACCGCATCCGCGAGTACGGTGCGCAGTTCGGGCTCACCCAGCCCACGGGCATCGAGCTGGAAAGCGAGAAGACCGGCCTGCTGCCCAGCAAGGAATGGAAGCAGAAGGTCTTCCACGAGAAGTGGTACGACGGCGAAACGTTGCCGGTCTCCATCGGCCAGGGGTACATCACCCTGACGCCGCTGCAGTTGCTGAACTACGTGAACGTCATTGCCAACCGCGGCGTGTGGGTGCGGCCCACGTTGCTCCACCACACGGTCACTCCCGACGGCGCCGGGCAGGTTTCCGCCGATTCCCTGCCGCGCGACACCCGGTTGCTCACCATCGCGCCCGAACACTTCGACGTCATCCGCGAGGGCATGACCTGGGTGGTGAACCGGGAAGGCACGGGCGCGCGGGCCCGGTCGCGCCTGTTCCAGGTGGCGGGCAAGACGGGCACGTCCCAGGTGATCGGCCGCCGCACCGGCAAGCCCGCCGAGCAGGCCGACGAGGACTTCCTGCCCCACTCGTTCTTCGTCGGATTCGCGCCGGCGGAAGATCCCCAGGTTTCGATCCTGGTGCTCGTGGAACACGGTGAATCGGGCGGGAGGTACGCCGCGCCCATCGCGCGGGACATCCTGGAGTTCTATCACAAGACCATCGAGCCGCTGGACCGGATTTCCGAGTCCGTCCACACGCCCGACAACCCGGCCGAACGGTTCCGGCGCGAACTGCAATCCTCGTTCGAGCACAATGAGCCGTGAGTTCCGCCGGCGCGGCCGGATGGCCTGCCGCTGGGCCGGCTGCCGTCCCGCGGCACCGCGCGCGGGGGGCGTTGCCCGGCCGCCGGCCGCCCCCGCGGGGTGCCCGGCCCCTCCGCCGGACGGTGCACTCGCCCCCGCCGCATCATGAAGCAGGCGCGGCGCCTCTGTCTGGCCTCCGCTTCCCCGCGGCGGCGGGCGTTGCTGGAGCAATTCGGCCTCACTTTCGACGTTTTCGCGCCCACCGTGGATGAGGTTCCCCGGCCCGGGGAGCCCCCGGGGGACCTGGCGGCGCGGCTCTCCGCGGCCAAGGCCCAGGCGGCGCTGCGCTCTTATCCCGGGCATTTGATCCTGGCCGGGGACACCGTGGTGGCGCTGGGCGGGCGCCTGTTGGGCAAACCCGGCTCCCCCGCGGAGGCGGCGCGCATGTTGGCGGAACTGTCGGGCCAGACCCACCGGGTTCTCACCGGGTATCGCTTGCTGGATGGCCCCACCGGCCGGCAAGTGGCCCGCGTTGTCGAGACCGCCGTCACCTTTCGCGTCCTTCCGCCCGCCTGGGTGGGATGGTACAGTCTCCTGCCGGAAGCCCTGGACAAGGCGGGCGCGTACGCCATCCAGGGGCAGGGGGGCGCGATGGTGAGCGGGATCCACGGGTCGTACGCCAACGTGGTGGGGCTGCCCGTGGAGTGCGTGATCTGGGACATGCTGGAGCAGGGATGGCTCACGTGGTGAAGCGGGGCAGGCGGCCGGCGCTGGCAGTGCTCCTGGCGCTTGGGCTGGCGGCCCTCTTGGCGCCGGCCGCCGCGCGGGCGGCCGAAGACGAGTTCGTTCCCGGCGGGGCCTGGCTGCTGCTGGTCAAGGTGACCGAGGAGACGCAGCGCGATGCGATCGCCCGCGACGCCCAGCGCCACCCGCTGGCCACCTATGTGCTGGGTGACGCCAAGCTCCGCGATCGGGTGAGCGGCGGCATCGTGCGCCGGGTGGTGCAGACGGACACGCTCTTGGGCTTCGGCGTCGGCGATTCCTGGAACCTGAACCTCTCCGCGCCCTACCGGTCGATCCGCCAGGAATCGAACCTGACGACGGTCTCCGCCGATCCGGCGGTCACCGGCGTGGTGGATGGCCTGCGGGAGCGCACGGTGAGCGGGGTGGGCAACGTGCGCCTGACCAGTCTGCACCGGCCGCTGTTCTCGGATACCGACGCCGTCGTGCTCTCCTGGGGGGTGATGGTGCCGGGCGGACCGGCCCAGTCGGACTATATCGGGCGCACCACCCTGGATGTGGGGGTGCCCTACCAAGGCTTGACCGGGGCGTTCCAGTACACCCACTATCCCTTGAGCGTGAACCGTTCCCGCGTTGACTTGCGGGCCAGCTTCGATCTCGGGTTCGATGCCTTCGTGAACACGCCGGCCGGGAAGCACGTGCTCCTGCATCCGCCGAACAACGGGGGGTTGCTGATCAATTGGGAGCAGGAGTTCGAGACCCTGGGATACGGTATCTTCGTCAGGCATCAGTCCACCACGCAGACGTTCTTGGGCGGAAGCGCGCAGGGAGACGCGACCAAGGAAACGCGGCTGGGCGGCCGGATCACCATGGGCAACCTGGCGGCCCTGGAAACCCGGCCCCTGCGCCTGCCCTTCCAAGCGGGATTGGAGTTCGATTCCCTGGTGCTGGGGTACAATGTGCCCGAGACGGCCCGCTATACACTCTTCCTTCGAACCTACTTCTGAGGCACGGCCATGGGAGCGCGCGGGGGGTGGCGTCGGCAACTGCTGGGAATCGGCGCGGCCCTGTGCGTCGCCCTGCCCGGCCCGGCCTCCTGGGCACACGCGGCGGACTGGCAGGTGTTCAATTGGACCCTGCCGGGCCGCCTGCGCCAAGTGCGCGTGGTCGCCTGGCGGGGCCGCCCCGCTGTCATGGCCACCGCGCCCACCCGCGCCGGCGATGGCAGCGAGGTTTCGGCCTTCCAGATGCTGCGGCTTTCCGGCACGCAAGTGGACCTCGTGGCCAATTGGACGGTGCCCGGTTTTCTGCGCTGGGCCGAGCCGGTGCGCTATGCCCCCGGCCAACAAGGCTGGCTGGCGCTGCGCAACGACGGTTGGTATCTCGCGCAGGAGATCGAGGGCCAGCTCGCGTGGCGCCGCGTCTGCGCCTGCCTGACCGTGTTCGGCGACAAGGAAGACCCCGACCCCCTGGCCACGGCGTTTGCGTTCGACATGAACGGTGACGGGGTGGACGAGGTGGTGCTGCCCGATCCCGACGGCATCACGGTCTACCGCTGGGTGGCGGACGCGGCCCTGCTCGAGCCGTGGTGGCGCTACCGGTGGGAGGAGCCGCTGCTGCACGATCCCAAGCACCCCGCCGCCTGGCAGCTTCCGAAGTACTGGCTGCTCGATACCCATCGCTCCGGCACGCGCGACCTGGTGCTGCACCACGCGGAGCGGCTCGCGGTCTACGCCTATCCGGGCGCGCTCACCCCGCGCTATGCGTTCAACGGCGCCGCGCGCGTCCGGCTGGAATCCGTCCTCCTGCCCCCCGGCCTGCGCCGCGCCCTGGTGGCGCTGGGCGATGCGAGCTATGCCGATGCCGAGCGCCTGCTGGCCGCGCTGCCCTTGCCGGGGGACGCCAAGCAGCGCGCGGACTGGTTGTCCGCCCTGCCGGGAGCGCTCTGGGCCGCCCGGGCGGATCCCCCCGTGCTGCTGCCGGAGAAGCTGCCCTTGCCTGGGGCGCCGGCGCTGCACGCGGGCGACTACGCCTTCCCGGTCGCGCTGGAAGACCTGACCGGCAATGGCTACGTGGACCTGCTGCAGGCCGCCGTCCGCACCGACAACTCCGTGCTGGGGATGCGCGGCGAACTGCGGCTGTACACGGGCGCCTTTCAGGACGGCCATTGGAGTTTCCCGGCGGAAGGAACGCCCATCACCACGAATGGCGCCGCGGTGGCCGAACTGTTCCGTGCGGGCACGGATCGAGCCGCGCCCGCCGCCCTGGCGGTGGCTTCCACCGAAGTGACCCTGGGCGCGATCCTGCGCGGCCTCTCCACCGGCAAGGTGCGGCTGGACCTGGACCTGCACCTGCTGCAGGCGGGCAAGTTCGACCCGCACCCCAATCAACACACGCGCGTGGTGCTGGAGGGCCTCGGGTCCGGCGCCCGGCCGCTGGTGCTGGCGGCCGACATCGACGGCGACGGCTGGCGGGAACTGCTCATCAACCGCCAGCCCGATCTCCTGATCGCCTACCGGGGCTCCTCCCAAGGAGCGCAACTCAGCTCCCCCCCGCTGACCGAATTGCGGGGGCCCCTGCCGCGCAAGCCGGAAGAGGCATTCGTCGCGGACCTGGACGGCAACGGCCGGGAGGACCTGGTCTTCTGGTACCGCTCCGGCCGCTACAGCGATCTCCTGCGGCGCACCCTCACCTTCGCCCGCTGGCTGGAGTAGGCCCGGCCGGCCGGCGCCGGAGCGCTCCGGCTTGGAGCGCCCGACAAAACGGCTGAACCACAACGAACCACGACGAGCACAACG